>JAOTVS010000048.1 GCA_029863275.1 Candidatus Nitrosopumilus sp. | reverse complement strand
TTGTTTGGGGGCAATAACATATGGGCTGTATATTTTTCATCGAGGTAAGGTCGAATTAAGAGAAAGAGATCTTTTTGCGATAATTGCACTTACAACCTGGAACTCCAAATCTAGAAAAATTTTTCTTGTAACGTTTATTTTTTACGGAATATTCTTCTCGTTAGTTTCAGGAACCCTAATTTACCAACCAGAGTTGAATTTTTCTATACATTATGGTGCTGAAATTCCTTCAGGATTTGTTGCACCATGTTGTGATGGTCCAGGATACATGCCTAAAATTATTATATATCTGACAGAACATGTAGGTCTTCAGATCATTCCAATAAACCTAGTTTTGCAGGTTATTGTTTCTTATCTAGTTGGATTGAATATGGCAATAGCAATAAGTGCTTTTTCAATATCAAAAAAAGACAGAGGGTTTAGCACTGTTGGGGCAATTACTGGTTTATTTATTGCATGTCCAACATGTGCAGGAACATTCCTATCAATATTTATCGGAACTGCAAGTGGAATTGCATTAACTATAGCTCTGGTTCAATTGCAAACTTTATTCATTGCAATTGCAATTCCAATTTTGATTACTACACCATTTGTGATGGCTAAAAAATTAAGAAACAGTGATGGTAGTTGTAAAATAGATCCTAGCCTATGAATTTTTTTACTTCTGGTACTTTATAATTCCCAATATCATAGCCATCTCTTCTGAGATATTTTAAGGTCAATTTGTAGATTAATTCATCATGACCAACTTGATCTAAAATCTCAGTCCAGAGAATTTTTTCATTTTGGTGTATTTGGTGTTTAAAGTCAGAATTCATAGATTCAGCAATTTCTTTACATTGATCAAAGGTTTTACCGTTTTTGTAGGCTCTAGTTCTTCGATCGCAGCTCTCCATAGTGTGTCTAATCAAAATTGATAAATAAACTTGAGTAAAAATATACAAATTTTTTTAAAAATAGCCTCAGACAAATACTAGGAAGAGTTCTAATTCATTGTGGGAATTCGCTCAATTTCAGATTATGTACAGTTTTTTATCGATTTAGATATGGGAATTTCTGTGTCTTTTTTGAGTTTTGTTAATAATGAAAAAATTACATTAAAACACAAATTAAAAAATAATGAAATCAAAAAAGAGCATGTTTTGGATGGTTTAAAGATTTTAGAAGAATTAACATCGGAAATTCGGTTAATTGGTGAACTCAACGTTTTAAAAAAATATTCAGATTTCAAAAGATAGATTGAATTTAAAAATGATTAAAACTATATTTGATTTATTTTATCTAAAAGAATTTTGAATATTTCTTCGTTATCTAACAGAATATACGGTAATTGGTTTTCTTCACAAGCCTGTCCACTTTCAGTATCTCTTGTGACTAAAATCATGTCATTTTCTCTCGCATAATTAATGACAGAATAATCTGTTCGTAATTTTTTGCCTTCTGCCCTGAGTTTTTTTACACTGTAAGCATCAAATCCTAAATTATTGAGTTTTTCATCCCATCCGTCATCCATCTCGTCGATTAAAATTTTTAGGTTTGACATTAAAATCTCTAAATATAAAATCAATATTAGTGTAAAGAAAAGAAACGGCCAAGGGGAGGAAAATTACATGTAAAATTTGTCAGATATTTGTAATAAATTTTTGCAAAAAGCCTCTATTCTTTATTCCAAAATCCCAACATACAATGCAAGTTCTTTATCAATATTAAAGCCCTTGAATATTGATTGTTGTAGATAATTTTTTTGGGAAATTAATTTCTTTTTTTAATAAATGATTAATGATTTTTTCATAATCTGTTGAAAAATTATATTTACAAGTAATCAGATCTATCTTGACCACATAATACTATCAATTGGGTTTTTTTAGATTTAATGAAAGAGATATTTTATTGCTGGTATCCCCTATAATGTTTTTCCAACTCAAACATTTTAGAATCTATCAAAAAGTTTTCCGTGATAAAAACAATAAAGTTTTCTTGAGTTTTTTTCTTGCAAATATTATAAATCCGAAGTGATTTTTTTAATCTTGGTGATTAATCGAATTTTTGTATCAATTGGAGTTTCAGGCTCCATGGTAAAGTAAACAATATTACGTTTAGTATATACGACCATTTGAGTAACCTTTTCTCTTTCAACATGTACATATCTTACCTTTCCAAGGGATTTGTTGAATTCTTTTCTCATAGATCTTCTTTGAGCAACCTGTTGACAAAAATGTTCTTCTTCTTTTTGTGTTTTCATGGAAGTTTTCCCGCTTTTCATAATTGCTTCTCGAATATGCCCATTGAGACTGATAATTGCAGCAAATCTCATTTTTGAATCTAAATTTATAATATTTTCGACAACGTCAAGTAGGTCAATCTTCTTTGCCGTCATCAAAATAATTAAAATTGCACTAAATATATTCTATTGAAAAAATGAATTAAAAATAAAATAATTTATTTTAAAAAAAATGTTGGAGTTTATTAGTTACAATTAATTTGATTTTATCATGAAAAGTGAATTTATCATAATTATATCAGGTATTATCATGATTGTTATTGGATTTTTGCTGTATTATTCCATTGAAAATACTAATTTGGATCTTATTTCGCGGTATACAAAACACGGAGGAATTTTTGTGGGTTTAATAGGCATAGGAGTAACCATAGCAGGTGTTTTACTTCATTTAATGGGAAGAGAGCAACCACCAATTCAAGAAAATCTTGATAACTAGTTTATTCTTGTGCAAAAATATAACGAACAGTCATTTGAATTCTGAAAATTTAAAAAGAAATATCAGATATTTTAAAAAAATCAATTTAATTTCAAATAATAGATATGCACCAAAAAAATATTTTTTAGGTTTACCATTAACAATATTAGGCAAGCTGTGAATTTTCCACAGATGAATAATATACAAATTATTTTTCTGGAATTTTACAATTTGTGAATAAAATCAGAAATTATAATAAGACAAAAATTAAACAATAAAAATTGTCAAGTAAAATTTGGCTAGGTGGAATTTATTTAAAAGATGAAGGGGGGTATGAAATAATTTTGCGTTCATTGTTTCATTACAAAAAAAGATTGATTTCAATAGACAAAAGTCCAGAAATAAAAGATTCTGCTGCAATGTTGGGGGGAGTGTTAAGGCAAGCTGCAATGAAAACGATACCCAAAATAGATGAAGTAACTCAAATAATTAAACAAAGCCTCCTTGAATCCAAAGTAGTAAATACTTTAAATGAAAATATTCCTTTTTTAGAAAAGGCCTTGTTATCTTATGAATCAGACATAAAAAAAGCTCAAGACACGGGTCATGAATATTATCTTAAACTAGTGGGAAATTTACCGCTAGCAGTAAAGGATCTTGAATTGATAAATATTGCCAAATCAAAAATTAATCATTATCAATAGCATAACTCAATTTTTCGCCAAATACCAATCAAAATATGGTTTTAGGTGTTTACAGAGAATTTTTCTTTCTCCTTCGCTAGAAACCTCAGAAATTGCATTCAATTTTCCTTGCAAGTAATCTTTTGTTAGAGTATTGTGAAATTGATTTTGAATTTGGTTTAAAATTGTAATTAGTTCGTTTGAAGATACATCATCAAAATTCTCCAAAACTTGTTTTACCTTGGTTTCTAACGACATTGTTTATTTTGAAAATATACTCTTTTTTAATATTTTATATTTTGTAGTTTAATTAATTAAATCATCATTATTCCAAGTTAATCTAAATTTTCCTACTACTCTGTAGAGGTTTAATTTTCCCCCTTTTTTGAATTCTAAATGATTTGAATTTTTTGAAGTATCCATTATTTCAAGATACACGTTATCCTTTAAAGATTCAAATGTAACTGGAGTGTTAGATACTTGTTTCCATTCATCAGGTTCAAAATCAACATATAATTTTGTATATAATAGTCCCATCTCAATTTAATTTAAAACATACTAAAATAAAAACCCGATTTAGATACAGAGTATTTAAAAAGAACTATGAATTTAACAATATGCTACGCCTAAGTTGGATATTATCTAATTGAAAATGATTGTTAGTTGACATAAAGTATAATGAATACTACGTAGTCTTTTTTAATTATAATTTGTAAATAGAAGAATAGAGAAGTAGGACGATCTTTTGATTGGTTTTTTGACCATGCATCATGTGAACCTACTTCCCGACCTTAGCCATTTTAAATTATAATCGGCTAAAAAGATTACCAAGGTATTGTTCATCTGCCAAAAGTTCCTTGAGTTGGAATTAGTAATATTCATTTTTTAATTTTTAATTATTATCTTTCAATATTTTACCTATTTTAAAAAAAATACAACATACAAAATTTCAAACCAATAATTTTTTTATCAGTTGTAACCAATTAATTTGTTTTATTTTTTGATTTTAAAACAAAAGAGTGATAGTTCAGACTTGGGTTTCCCCTCAGGGTCTGAACCGCTGTCAGAGTTTAAGACCAACAACGATTAGTTGTCTGGTGAGAACTCTAATTTGATTTATTTCTAAATAAATTTGAAAAGAAATTATATTAAGAATCTGTTTGTTTAAAATGCACAAACTTTTTAATTAAAAATAGTGTTTGAAAAACAGAGATTTATTCCCTATCTATAAATTCACCAATTCCTGGTGGATCTGGTGCTAGCCCTTTTCTCTTTCTAATTTCTGAAATTGCAGTACTAAACATGGATTTTGGAACTTCTGCCCATTCTTTAAATGAGGTATTCCATGTCGCCCTTCCTGCAGTTTGACCTCTCATTTCTTCAGATAAAGTAAATGTCTCAGATGCTGGAATCTCTCCAGTGATAATGCTGCTTGCTCCTTTTTGTTGCATATCAAGTACTTTTCCTCGCTTTCCCGAAATAACGGTTGCAACATTTCCCACCAAATCAGTAGGAACTCTGACTTCTATTGCAAGTACTGGCTCAAGTATAGTAGTGCCTGCAGTAAGCAAAGCACCCATACAAGCACGCCTTGATGCAGGTCCTAATTGTGATAATCCTCTGTGAGCAGTATCTTCATGAGGAACAAAATGGGTAAATGTAAATTTGCAATCCCTCATCTGTTCTCGGCATAATGGTCCTTCCTTCATTACCTCATCAAATCCAGAATTAATTGAATCCGTTGATTCATGAACAAACTGAACACCCTTGGTTCCATTAATTAGAACATTTCCTCGTGAATCAAATCTCATTACTCTTTTGATAGTATCAGTATCCCAACCTTCTGCCTTTAAAAGATCTGAGACGACTTTCTTGTCTTTCAAATCGCTGATTTCCCCCGTTCTAAGCATGTGTGCAATTTTTGGCTCTAAGGGTTCTACCTTCATGAAGAGTTTATTGTGTCTGTTTGGGGATTTAGACATTATTGGCTCACAAGATCCTTTTACAGTCTCCCGATAATTGATAAGAGGTTCAGACGTTATAATTTCAATTTTGGTATCTTGGATACGGTGTGTTGCAACATCAAGGTGAAGAACACCCATTCCTGCAACAATTGTTTCGCCACTTTCTTCATCAATTTTTACAATTAAATTTGGATCCTCAATTGTCAGTTGTTTTAACACTTCAACTAGTTTAGGCAAATCCTTTGGATGCTTTGGCTCAATTGCAATTTGGACTACAGGTTCTGAGACATATTTCACTCCCTCAAACATTGACATGTCTTTAAGAGATGAGATAGTATTTCCGGCTCTAGCCTCAGTTAAGCCAAGTAAGGCTGGAATGTTTCCAGATCCCAATTCACCTACTTGTTCTCTTTGATTTCCCATGAAAAAGTTTACAGATTGTACACGTCCCTCTCTTTTTGAATCAATAATATGGACAGTTTGGCCATCTTTTATTGTTCCAGAAAACAATCTTCCAATTGCCACAGGCCCTGCAGCAGGATCCAATACCATATTTACAATCATCATGATTGTAGGTCCATCATCACTACATGCTAAAAGTGCTTTACCAATATCAGATTCTAGATCTCCTTTCCAAATTTGTGGAATCCTATATTGTTGGGCAACATGTGGAGGAGGATGATGTTTAACTACCATACCCAAGACTGCATCAGCTAATGGGGCCTTTTCCACTAGCTCGTTAACCTTTTCATTTTTATATGCGTCAATAACATCTTTAAAGGAAATACCTCTATCTTTCATTATATCAACATTAATTGCCCATCTATCTTTGGCAGAGCCAAAAGTTACACTGGCATCTTGAATAGATACTTTCCATTTATCTTTGTACTCAGGTTCTGCATAGGTTTCGATGAGTTGGTTAAAGTTTGAAACTAGAGCCGCAAGCTGTTCTTGCATTTTCTCAGGAGTTAATCGTAGTTCCTTAATGAGTCTGTCTACCTTATTGATGAAAAGAACTGGTTTTACCCTTTCTTCCAATGCCATCCTTGTTACGGTCTCAGTTTGAGTCATAATTCCCTCTACGGCATCACATACTACAACTGCACCATCAATTGCCCTTAAACTTCGAATTACTCTCCCACTGAAATCAACGTGTCCAGGTGTATCAATCATGTTTATGACGTATTCAGTTTCTTTTTGTGTAAAGTGTAAAGTAACATTTGCCTGATAAATGGTAATTCCTCGGGCTTGCTCTTCTTTATCAAAATCCATTGCAAGAGCTTTTCCTGCAGCAGATGGGGCAATAATGCCAGAATAAGCTAACAAACTGTCACTCATGGTTGTTTTTCCATGGTCAACGTGGGCAATAACACCAAAGTTTCGAATCTGCTCTTTGTTTTTGATAATTTTGAGGACTTCAGTTGTCGACTTGTATTTTACCATATTCGCAAGCCAAGATTTCAGGTATTAAATCTTATGAGAACTAAGATCAATAGATCATTTTGTCACTGACATCTCGAAGGTTTTTTGCCAATACAAAATGACAGTTTTTTTTATGTCTTTTTTTTGCCTCAAAAAGTGTCAATAATTGTGAGAAAAATGTATAGTAAATAATTTGTGAAATTCTATTTTTAGAATTTAAAGTAGGATGAATTACAACTAGGCCGATATTTTTAAGAATTTTTGTCAGTCGTAAATTATGAATATTTTTTTCTTCAAATATTATTACGGTGTCACCTTTTTTAGCTGAAAATAACTCCATATGAGAAAATTGTTCGATGTGTTCAAAATGAGCATCTGAGCCTAAAATCTCATAAAATTTTGCAGCACAATACATTGCTATAGGAAAAGTATGCATATTACCAATTATGAAAATCCTTTTTCCAGGTTTTGCTGCTTTTGCATCACAGTATGCCTTTTTGAATATTTGATTAGTTTTAGAAATAATGATTGGGCAAACTAGCGAAATACAAGTTAGTGCGCTTTCTAAAAAGCTAATACTTCCTGCAGTAAATACGTCAGAATTTGGAGATTGTAGTACAATAATTGAATTGCAAGATTTTGCTAGTTTGCTTTCAGGGTTTGCCGTTATTGCAATGGATTTTTTTGTTTTCTTTGATACTTTGATATTTGAAATTGTATTTCCTGAAATTGAAACAAAATATATTATTTTATTTTTGGCAATTGTTGGATTTTTTAGTAAATCCAGGGGATCCATTGATCTTACTCTGAAATTTGAAAAAGATTCTGCAAGTTTTGCAGATGCAAGTGAATCGCCACTTCCAGTGAAAATTACATTTTTTAGTTCCATTTCAGATAGAGGTTTTTGTTTTTTAAAAATTTTTAAAAAGTTAGATTGCAGATTTATATCATTTTCATATGCATTCATATTATTCATAATATTTTCAGATTATTGTTCCATATATTAGAAAAACTATTAATCAAAAATTCTAAAAAATATCGATTTTCATAAAGATTTTTTTGATTAAAAGGATCAAAAAAAATTACATTATTTGGTTTTACTTTATTTTATGTAGTATGGTTATTGCCATAGCAAGCCGGGATTTGGTAATCTTGCGACATTGATTACCAATATCGTCTATGGCCTGAAAATCTATTACTAGTATGACAAGTTTTAATTTTTATAACGAACTTTTTAGAAAATAATGTGGAAATTTCTGTAGGACACACTCCTGATTCTGATGATGCTTTCATGTTTTATGGAATGTTTACAGGTAAGGTAGTATCGCCGGATTTTAAGGTAAATCACGTCATTGAGGATATTGAGAAATTAAATAGAAAAGCTACAAATCCCGAACTTGACGTTACTGCAGTTTCGGTCCATGCCTGTGCATATATTCCTGGATATACAATTTTGAGAAGTGGGGGGAGTTTTGGGATTGGGTATGGTCCAATTGTTACTGCAAAAAAACAGATGAGTGTTGAGGAATTGAAAAAATGCAAAATTGCCATACCTGGAAAAATGACATCTGCATTTTTATTACTTCAATTAATGATAGGAAAGTTTGAGTATGTAGAGATGAATTTTAGCGATATTCCTTTAGCAGTAAAAAAGGGCGAGGTAGATGTTGGCCTTGTCATACATGAGACTCAATTATCATACGAGCAAGAAGGTAATGTCAAGATTTTAGATGTTGGTGAGTGGTGGGACAAGACTACACATGGTCTACCAGTGCCCTTGGGAATCAATGTAATGAAGACCAGTCTTGGAATGGATACTATTCACAAATTCGACAGGTATCTTCAAGAATCTATACAATATGGTCTAGACAATATGGATGATGCAATAGAATATGCTATGCAATACAGTAGAGGCAAGCCTCGCGATTTAATTGAAAAATTTGTAAAAATGTATGTAAATCCAGTTACTGTCAATATGGGAGACAAAGGAGAAGAATCAATCAGACGGGTTTTTGAGATGGCAAAAGAGAAAAAACTTGTTCCTGAATTTAATCTAAGTATTGCCATCAAGTAATTATAACACAAAAATTTCTGTGATGCAATGGGAGATGGAATTGGCGGATCAATTATTGGATTTTTGTCAAACAATGCATTTGAGTTATTAATTACTCATCATCGTAAAGACAACAAAGAAGAATATGGAAAAACTGAGAAAATAATTATTGCAAAAGTAGATAATCCAGATAATCCACAGTATGAAGAAAAAACTCAGTCAGATTTGGAACGTGCTCTTAAGGGTAGATTTGTAACATGCAATGTGCAATACAGAGACACAAAAACAGATGCCCTTGTATGCAACATTTTTGTTCAAAACCCTCCTGAGGGATTTTAATTGAATTTTCTTAACTAGATATCTAGAGAATAATTTAAAATTAATTTGTTAAAAAATTGGTTGCAAAAATAAAACAAATATTGTAAGAATCTCAATTCCAGCGGGATTGCTGGTCCATGGATTCTAGTACCTTTTGTGCAATGTGCTGCTGAATTATCATCTCAGCTATTACTTCCTCTGATAACCTGTCACTTATGATAATATCATGTGAGAAACTAGCAGGTAACTCTGATACTAGTTTGCTTGCATCAAAGACCCCAACTGCTCTGTTTGCCTCATACTCTACAATCTTGCCAAAGTTTGAGTGAAGTCTAGTTAGTGCGTTGCCTGAATCTGAGAATCGCTCAAAGGCAAGATTAATCT
>JAOTVS010000101.1 GCA_029863275.1 Candidatus Nitrosopumilus sp. | reverse complement strand
TAGTGTAATTGGAGCATCAAGTTTAGGAGTAACTGCAAAAGTTCTTACAGAAATGGGGAGATTACGGTCTACAATTGGATTAGAAATTTTCACTATTACTGCAATAGTCGAATTTATTGCAATAGTGGTTACAAGCGTAATTATACAAATAGGATCTAGTGGGTCTCCTGAGATTGAAGATTTTATTTGGCTCTTTGCAAAAATGATAATATTTTTTGTTATTGCAGGATTGGCATCAGTTTTTGTTTTACCACACTTTTTCAGATTTATAAAAAAGTATTTGCAAGCCGAACAAGTATATTTTGCAATAGTCATTGGAATGATTCTTCTTGTAGCATATCTTGCTGAAATAAGTGGAATTCATGGAGCAATTGGTGCCTTACTTTTAGGAATTGCAGTATCAAGGATGACAAGGCGTGAGTATCTAGAGATTTCAAAAAGTGTAAAAGTAATTGGGAATGGAATTTTCATACCCATATTTTTTGCAGGAATTGGACTCCACTTTTCGCCAGACTTTATAGATTTACCAATTTTTGTAATTGGTGGTTTTTTGACAATAATTATAGGAGTGAAATTTTTAGGCGCATATTTTGCAGTGAAAATAGCAAAAATGCGGCCAGCTACAACAGTGGCTTATGGTGTAATGTCAAAAGGGGCGGTTGATTTGGCTTTGATGCTTGCATTACTGGAAATTGAATTGATTGATAGCAAGTTCTTTTCATTATTAGTATTTGGAACTTTAATTACAATGGTAATTTCTAGTATGGAGCTACAGAGAAAATTAAAAAAAGTAGTTCAAGTCAAATTAGGAAGTTCAGAAATAGGGTTTTCACCTGTTTATTTTCGAACTGTTTCTGATAATACTGCTGCAAGTGTTATGGAGCAAGATTTTCAGAGATCGAATTCTAATATGATATTAGATGAGGGATTAAAGAAATTTGATTTGGGTGGAAATAAAGTAATTTTTGTTTTTGATAAAGATAATAAAAATTTGGTTGGATTAGTTTCCCAAAAGCAGGTAAAAAAGATTTCAAAGGAATCTCGAAAAAGTTTAACTCTGGGTGATGTATCTTTTAAGAAATTTCAATACGTTTTTTCTGATGATTATCTATTTACAGTAATAGAAAAGATGAATTCGCATCCATTTGAGGTAGTGCCTGTTATTTCACAGACTCCGGAGCATAATGTTATTGGAGTAGTAACTCCTCAAAAGATAATGGATTTGTTATCACTTGAAGAAAAGAAGAAAAATTAAAAATTAATTCCAAAAAATAATTTTTGTTAATATAATTATTTTATTGTTCAGATTAGAATTAAAATAGTTTACAGAATTATTGATTTTTTAATTTTAAACGTCTACTAATGGTAAATCCAATTGCTGTTGGGGCTGCAAGATACAAGCCAAGATTTAATGCAATTACTGAAAGTCCCAATCCTAAAACTTGTGCTTCGTTTCCATCTTCTGCCAAGGTCATTATAGATAGACTAGATATCATTGGAGTGATGAAAACTCTAACTGCTTCTTGGAAGATTGGATTCTCTCTTTCCATATCAGCAATTGTTGGTGAGAATGAATAGTATATCTGGTTAAATCCAGTCATAAATGAAGCTCCTGATGATGTGCTCATTACTATGTTATCTCTGATTTCTCTGAGGAATTGTACCTGTGGTGCAAGCTCTGTTCCATATGCTGCAGTTGCAATTAGACAACCTCCACCTTCCTCTTCATTTGTAGCATCTTCAATTCCAGCTGTAATGTCAGACGCTAAATCTTCTGTTGCCTCTGCAGTTTCAGACAATACTTCTTCTGTTGCCTCTGCAGTTTCAGATATAGCCTCTACGGTTGTATCTCTAGCATCGGATATTGCACCTTCAATATCCCAATCTTTTGGGATTTCATATGAAACACTTACTTGATTTGCAATCTTGAGTGTTTTTGCAGAATCTTCAAAGTTGTTAATGTTATTATCAAATTCGGAAGAAGGAGATGTCATGTATGCAAAAGAGATAATTTTCTCATTGGTTGCATAGTGATACATTCTTGATTTCATTGAAATATCACCCTCACACTGGGCCTCTACTTTCATAATGTCTTTGTTATTTACAGATACCTTTTCCATGGTGATAACATTACAATCTACATCAAAATTCTCACTTGGAGGTCTGACATCAGGCGGATCTGTAG
>JAOTVS010000047.1 GCA_029863275.1 Candidatus Nitrosopumilus sp. | reverse complement strand
CCAGGTGCAATTCCTCCCAAATCTTTGCCCATATTATAATAATCAAAACAATTTTTTGAAGCCATTGAAATAGCATCTATAGGTTCTAATCCAAATTTTATTGACTCTTTAATACAATGGTCAATATGACCATACTTTGTGATATCTATAGGATCAAGACCATCAGAACAAAACATTAATCGGTTTAAATAAATCCCTTGAGATAATACCTTTGGAACAATTTCTTTTAGATCACGTCTTATAGATCCCTCACGAATCATTATCCACATTCCTAAACGAAGTCTTTCTAAAACTTGATCATAGTTTGTAGGTTCATGACAAGATAGAATTCCAGATGAAACATAGGCATTTAATTTTTTTTCACTTGCACCTGCAGTGTGCCCATTTATTATGCATCCATTATCAAGCATTGCAGTTAATGACTTCATTGTTTTAGAATCTCGTAATGTAACTTTGGTCCAAGAGAATACTTCACCCATTCCAAGAACATTAGGATGTTTAATAGCAGTTTTTTCTTGTAATAATGAAAGGCTTTTACTGTTGCTAAATTTTCTATCAACTGGAAGACCGCCCGGAACTACTTGAAAAATGCGGATTGGTAAATCTTCTCCTAGTTTTAAAAACTCTTGAAACCCTTTGTATCCTGCAACACTTACAATATCAATGGGATCTGAGAAAAGAGAAGTAACTCCACATAGGAGAGATTTTTTTGCAAGCTCTGATGGCAAAACAAATTGATCAATGTGAATGTGCGGATCAGCAAAACCAGGTGAAATGTATTTCCCTTCTACATCCATTACCACAGTTTGAGGACCAATTGTATGACTTGCATCAGGGCCCACATAGGCAATTCGTTGTCCAACAATTGAGACCTGTGTGTTTGGAATAATTTCTCTAGTGTACACAGATATCAAAGAGCAGTTTTTTAAGACCAGATCGGCTTTTCTGTCACCCATTGCTACTGAATTTAACGACGTAATTGATTTAGCTATGTGGCTAATCACGTATTTTTTTGCACTTTGCGCCTATTATAGATTCAATGCTTAAATTACCGGCAGGTCGGTTTTTTTGATATGAACATTCCCAAGACGATGCGAAAGTATTGTCCAAAATGTAAAGTGCATACTGAGCAGAAAATATCGATTTACAAGGCTGGGAAGAGAAGAGGTTCTGCACGAGGTGAACGTAGGCACGCAGAACGAAAGAAAGGGTACGGTGGGCAAAAATTCCCCAAATTGGCCAAACCGGCAAAGGTTACAAAGAAGGTTACTCCATTAATGACTTGTACTGTTTGTAAAAAGAAATACAATAAAAAAGGCGTTAGAATTAAGAAATTTGAGTTGGTAGCAGCATGAAAAAAGATCATATTGAAATTCCAAAACCTGCAAGTAAATTCCAAAAAGTGGATTGTGGTGAGTGTGGGGAACAACAAGTTGTTTACTCTCATGCGTCAACAACTATTGCTTGCAACTCTTGTGGCAATACCCTTGCTGAGCCAACAGGATCTAAAGCAACAATTAATGGTAAAATTTCAGGTAGTGCTGAGTAATTTATAATCCTGTTTTGTATTTACATTAAATCCTATTCTTTTATCATCAACGATTAGAAATTTTTCCTCGATGTCTTCAAGATTAGAAATCTTTTTGGAATTAATCATAGAAATTCCTGTATAGTTACAAGCTTGATTTTCAAAATTGATACAGTATTTTGACGACAGACCTAATGACTCTAAAAAATTTTTTGTGACAAGAATTGTTGTCCATATGTTATTTGGATTATAAAATTTGATAATTTTTTTTACTATTTTGCTATCTAAAAGAGGCAAATCAGCTGAGGTAATAAAAACAGAGTCATTTATTAATTTAAGAGTTAAGTTAAGATCTTCAACATATCCTTCTCCAGGTGTATCAAAAATTTCATAATTATTTTTTTGTAACAATTTTTTAGTTTTTGGAGAATTTTTACTAGTAATGAAAATAATTCTAGAAAAACAATTTGAATTAGCTAATGCTTCAGCAACTTGTAATACAATAGGTTTTTTATATTTTAATAGTAATTTTTCTTCAGATAATTTCATCCTGCTTCCCTTACCTCCAGCCATAATAATTCCAATCATATTGAAACAAATACCAAAATTGAGGCAAGTCGAGTTAATTCATTTGTAGATCCCAATATATCACCAGTAATTCCACCAAAACTTCGGGACGCTATCGCAACTAAAAATAATGTTAAAGTTGTACCTATTGCAAAAATTATCAAACCTGTAGAGCCACCTAGAGCAATTAATGGTATTAATGTGATAATTGTAGTAACTGCAAATTTTTTTCTATTTTTCATGAGTTCAACAAATGGAGAATTAGAACCTAATGAGGCTGATTTGCCTATTGTGGCCATCAAGACCATAGAGTATTTTGCAACTATTTCACCAAGAAATATCGCTAAAAATAATTGAAATCCTGTAGAGAGCGATAAGACAATAATTAGACCAACAAGATACAAAACGATTGCAACGATACCAGCTGAACCTGTTGCAAGATCTTTCATTGCGGATAGTTTTTTTTCTCTTGTTCCTTTTGTCATCAAACCGTCTGCAAAATCTGCTAGTCCATCAGTATGGTGGATACCGGTAATCAAAGCAAGAGAGGCAACTACTAACAAACTTACAATCAAAGGATCTAAAAAGAAAGATAACCCAAATCCTATAGAACCAACAAGTAGTCCTATGGCAATTCCTACAATTGGAAATAAATACATGTATCTTGCTACGGTTTCAAGATTTGTATTACTAGTGGGAATTATTGTTAAAAAAGAAAAAAGAGAGCCAATTTCTTTAAGCATGAATCCACCATCCTAAATAAGAGAGCAATAAAATAGTTGGAATCACTACAATACCACAAAAAATAATTGATGTCATTTTCATTAAAGAAATAGCAGACTTTACATGTTCACTAGAAAATGAAATTTCGCCATCGCCAAGAGAATAGTAATCAAGTTTTTCAAACTTTGTTCCTAAAGCTCCTGCAATAGCTGCCATTGGATATCCAGCATTTGGACTTTGAGTGTTTCTTCCATCTCGCATCATTATCTTGTAGGATTGTTTCCAATCATTTCCAAGAACCATCGAACTTAAGATCATAACCAGACCTGTAAGTCTGGATGGAATATAATTCAAAATTTTGTCGGAATTTGCAGTAAACCATCCAATGTTTTTGAAAATATTTGTCTTGTATGCAATCATTGAATCTGCTGTGTTGATTACACGATATACAAATGCTCCTGGCAACCCAAAGAATCCAAAAAAGAAAAGAGGTCCAGTAATCCCATCAACTGTGTTTTCACTAATACTTTCAACTACGCCTGATAAAACATGATTTTTATCCAAATTTTTGGTTTTTCGCTTTACAATCATAGATAAATTATCTCGTGCAGAGGTCAAATCATCATTTTCTAATGAAGATACTACTGCTAAGGCATGTTTTTCCATTCCCTTTATGGCAATGGTAGTTTTTAGTAAAATTCCACCAATAATTATTGAGACAATTGCAGAAAGATAATCTATTGAAATCAAATTAATTCCTATATTCAGTAGAGATAGTAATGACACCACAGCTACACATGAAATTACAATTAAAAAGATTCCACCCAGTTTTTCTAAATTATCTGATGAGTTTTTTAGTGAAGGAACTAATTTAGCAATTAGAGATCCAATCCAAGCTGTTGGATGAAATTTATTTTTTGGATCACCAAAAGTAAAATCAATTGCAAGTGCAAAGAATATTACTATTATTGATTCAATCATCATTTTATTATCCTCTCAATTTCTTTCATATTCAAATTTGAATAAACCAACTTACTTAGTTTGTCAATTTCTTGATCGATTTTATCAAGATTTTTTTTACTCCAAGCCATATTTTTTGCCTTTCCGTTCAATGAATCTTCTTCTGGAAGATCAAAATCAGCCATTGGAATCACACCTAATATCGATTTTTTTGTTTTTTCTTTAATTTTTCTAAAACCAGGGTTCAAGATTTTGGCATCACCTCTGAATTTATTTATTACAAACCCTTTGACGAGTTTTTGATATTTTTTATCTAAAAGAGTTAAAGTTCCCACAATACTTGCAAATGATCCTCCTCTATCGATATCTGTGATAATTAAAACTGGTGAATTTGCTTTTTCAGCCATCTTCATGTTTGCAATATCAAATTTATCTAAATTAATTTCTGCAGGAGATCCAGCTCCTTCTAAAATTACAAGATCATATTTTCGTTGAAGGTTATAGATAGATTTTACGGCAATTTTTAATCCCTGATTTCTTACAAATTTTTTATAATACTCTGTTGCATGCATTTTTTTAAATTTTTTTCCTTGTAGATATACATCGCTGTAATAATTGCCAAGTGGCTTAAGCATGATCGGGTTAAGATCAGGTGTAATTTCACATCTGGCTCCTAATGCTTGAATTGCTTGGGCACGTGATATCTCAAATCCCTTTCCTTTGTAGGAAAAATTTGACATGTTTTGTGATTTGAAGGGTGCTACTGAAAATCCCTTATTGGCAAATATCCTACATAAGGCTGTAACTAGAGTAGATTTACCTGCTCCAGAAGATGTTCCTTGAATCATTAAAGATTTCATAGTTTCTTCAATTCCTGTAAAAGCTTTTGATTTTCTTTTCTTGTTTTTACTGCTACTCTAATGTAGTTTTTGTTTAATCCTCTAAAATTGCTGCAATCACGTATCAGAATTTTCTTTTTTAGTAATTTCTGTTGTAGAAGTGATGATTTCAATTTTGTTTTTATCAAAATAAAATTTGTAACAGAATCAAAACAAGTAAAATTTTCTAATTTAGAAATATTATCTTTAAGATAATTTAGTTCAGTATGAATTACTTTATTTGTCTTTTCTAAATAGTTTGGATCGGATATAGCTGCAGAAGCTGCATGTTGGGCCAATCCAGAAACATTCCAGGGGATTTTAATTTGATTTAAAATAGAAATTAATTTTTTTGAACCAATACCATAACCTATACGAAGTCCTGCTAATCCAAATGACTTGGTCAATGATCGTAATACAAATAGATTATCATATTTTTTTACCAATTTGATTATGGATTCCTCATAATTTGGAACTAGCTCTATGAAACACTCATCAACAAATACTAATGTATTTTTCTTTTTTGCAGTTATAATTATTTTTTTAAGATCTTTTTTAGAAAGTAAATGACCTGTTGGATTATTTGGATTGCAAATAAATATACAACCATTGGTTGGAAGTTTTAAAATAAAATTATCAATTTCTTTTTTCAAATCAATTGTTTTATAAAATTTAACTTTTGTTCCAGCTAGTTTTGATGCAGCTTCATATTCACCAAAAGTAGGAATTGGTATCAAAACTGTGGTTTTTTTTGATAGAAACGATTTACAAAAATTATAAATGATTTCAGTAGCGCCATTTCCTACTACAATTTGAGATAATGGAATTTTAGTATAATTTTGGAGATCTTTTCTAAGTTTCAAGGAATCAGAATCAGGGTATATCTTTATGGTGCTCAATTGATTTTTGATAGTTTTAAGCACTTTAGAACTTGGTCCTAGTGGGTTGATGTTTGAACTAAAATCCAAAATTTCAGGTTGTGGATTAGAGATTGAATATAGTCCTCCATGAGGCACAGGTTTATGTGAAGATATGACTGAATCGAGTTTCACGTTTGAGAATAGCATTTCCTAATATAGTATGTTTTGGTCAAATTCGAATAACGATTATTAATTGAATGAAAAAATCTAATTTGTGGATAAAAAACGTGTAGCAATCATTGGAGTTACAGGCTCAGTAGGCCAAGAATTTGTTCTATCCTTAGATAATCATCCATGGTTTGAAGTAACACAGATTGCAGCATCTGAACGTTCTGCTGGTAAAAAATACGTAGATGCCATAAGAGAGCCAAGTGGAATTATTGCTTGGGATGTAGGGGGCGAAATTCCTGAATACATCAAAGAAATGACTGTTAGACGAGTTGATGAGATAGACACATCACAACT
Organism: Candidatus Nitrosopumilus sp.; assembly: GCA_029863275.1. Taxonomy (GTDB): domain Archaea; phylum Thermoproteota; class Nitrososphaeria; order Nitrososphaerales; family Nitrosopumilaceae; genus Nitrosomaritimum. The sequence goes on along the minus strand of JAOTVS010000047.1, from coordinate 3,804 downwards.
AGATCTAGTATTTTCTGCCGTTGAATCAGAGGCTGCACGAGATATTGAAACTAGTATGGCAGCTGAACTTCCAGTCATATCTACTAGTTCTGCTTATCGTTACGAAGAAGATGTTCCAATACTTATTCCAGGGGTAAATGATGAACAATCAGAATTACTTGATATACAGAAAAAAAATAGGAATTGGAAGGGATGGGTAGCACCATTACCAAATTGCACTACGACTGGTCTTGCAATTACTCTAAAACCATTACTTGAGAAATATGGTGCAAAAAAAGTTATGATGACTTCAATGCAAGCGATTTCTGGTGGAGGAAAGTCAGGAGTATCAGCTATGGGAATTACAGATAACATTTTGCCATACATTCCAAAAGAAGAAGGAAAGGTAAGAATCGAAACGAGAAAAATTTTAGGAAAACTAGAGAATGGAAAAATTCAAGATGCTGACATTAGAATTAGTTGTACTTGTACACGTGTTCCAGTAATCGATGGACATACAGAATCTGTTTTTGTTGAAACACAAAAAGAAATAGATCCCAAGGTTGCAAAAGAAACTTACAACGAATACAACAAATCAATTTCAGTTGCAGGTTTGCCTTCAGCTCCTAAGGATTATTATGCATTCCATGAAGATCCTACCAGACCACAACCAAGAATGGAAAGAGAAGTTGGAGGAGGAATGACTACAACAATTGGCAGAGTGGAGAAAGAAGAGTTATTTGAGAATGGTCTAAAGTACATGTTATTTTCTCACAATAAAAAAATGGGATCTGCAAAGGGCGCAGTTTTGGTAGCAGAGATGCTTTACAAAAAAGGTAAAATTTAGATATTTTTTGTAATTTTTTCAATAATAACTTTATAAGATGTTGAAATCTATATTGGATCAGGTGTTTTAAACGGCTAAAGTTGATGACCTAGATTTACAGATTTTATCAGAATTGTCTAATGATGCATCAATTTCCATTCCTCGATTATCAAAAAAAATCAATGTTAATTCTTCAGTTGTATATTCAAGAATAAAGCGACTCGTCAAGCGAAAACTAATTGAGCGTTTTACAATAGTTGTAAATGATTTAGAGCTTGGATATAACGTAAAAGCCTTGACAGGGGTCAATATGGATACAAAAAAACGGGATCATATTATCAAAGAATTATTCAAGATTGAGGGAGTGCGAGAAGTCGCTGAAGTCACAGGAAGATTTGATATTTTAATTACAATGTATGCAAAGTCTTTGGACCAGATGCATAAGATGGTATCAGAGAAGATAGGAAGAATTGATGGGATTCAATCATCAGAATCTTTTATTGAAATGAAATCAAGGCAAAAGGCAATGCCATATATGCCATCAGAGGATAAGAAATAGCATTGCAAAAACAAAAATCTGAGTCACGTATTGCTGTATATTATGAATTAACAAAACCAAAGATATGGTATTTGTTGGTATTTACTGCTTTTGGTGCAATTTTGACTGCTTCAAATATTTACAATATTGAAGTTTCTCCTGCAACTTGGGCTTTAGCTCTATTTTCAGTTGCAGCGGGATCTGCTGCTGCCAACACTCTGACTAACTATCATGATAGAGATATTGATGCTATAATGGAGAGGACAAAAAATAGACCACTTCCTTCAAAACGAATCTTTCCTGCCGAAAAGGCAAGAAATTTTGGGTTAGTTTTAGCTGGAATATCTCTTGTTCTTGCATTTGCAATTTCATTTACCACCACCTTAGAGCAAGGACTTTGGGCTACGGGTTTTATCGCATTTGGTTTGGCAAACAATGTTCTTGTTTACTCTTATGCATTAAAACGAAACTCTAGAACAAATATTATTTTAGGAGGGTTATGTGGAGGCTCCCCCCCAATGATTGGATGGGTTGCAGTCACAATGTCAGATTTGTGGACAATGGGTCTTGCAATGGCAGGATTGGTGTTTATTTGGATTCCAATGCATATTTGGGCTTTGACTTTGCATTTTAAGGAAGACTACAATAAAGTAAATGTTCCTATGCTAACTGCTGTACAATCAGAAAAGACATCATCAAGAATAATTGCGATTTCTACTTTTGTTATGGTTTTATTTTCAATAACACCATTCTTCATGTTAACAGAAAATAATGAATCAATGGTTGGTCCTGTTTATTTGTGGACTGCAATAGCTTCTGGTGCAGTAATGGTTGCTTTATCATCTTGGGTAATTGCAAAGCCAATGGAAAAAGCTGCATGGACATTGTTCAAGTTTTCCAGCCCCTACCTGGCCGTATTGTTTATTGCACTAATGGTAGATTCTGCTCTATAAGATACTATTATTTTCATCAAGGCTGTTTAGTTCTTTAGTAAGTGTAGAGTGTTTTTTTACTAGTGATTCAAGTTCGTTTTGAGTATCAGAAGAAGCCCATTTTGCATTAATTAGAAAAATTAACTTTTCAATTATACTCCACTGTAAATTGTTTTGCTCATCAATTAATTCAAGGAATTTTTTTCCTTTGTCATCATTTACCATATTTTGTCTGAAAATTAAACAATCATAAAAATTTAGCATAGTTGGTAATTATATAATTTCAAAATTTTATAAGTAAAAGTGATTTATCGATATTATTGCAATGTAGTATTTCTGAGTGTAAATTAAAGGCAATTCAGATTGTAAGTGTAGGATTTAAGGAGAAGCGAAATCTTTGCAAACTTCATTACGATTTATTTAAAAATAAGGATACAGTTCATGCTCCAAGTTTTAGTGCAGCCTCAAAATTATATTACCTTAGAATTTAATAATTATTGAAAGATTTAACATCTACTATTTTTAATCTAATTTATGGTAGTCAAGAAAAAACCAGCCCCAAAAAAGAAATCGGTTAAAAAAACTCCTTCAAAATCAAAAAAACAAACCGGTACATCTTCAAAACAAACAGAATTTGAGAAAGCCTTCAAGGACTATAATTCTTCTTTAAGTATGTGGAAGGAATCCCTTGCTCAATGGCAAAAAGCTACAAACGATACATTGATGACTTATCATGACGCCTGTCAAAGAGCATTAGAATCAGACTCTGAATTGTTGAAAAAGGTCACCGAAAGTTGGGAGCAAACCTGGAATGATCTTGGACCTGAATACATCAAACAACAAAATAAGCTCATTGAGAATATTTTTAAAGAAACCAATATTGATACAATAAAAAAATTCAATACGCAATGGGAAAAATTTTTGAGAACTTCTGGAGATGATTCAATTATTGCATATCAAGAGGCAATAAAACAATTTAATGAAACTTGGAAATCAGCTCAAGTATAATTTTTTGAATTAATCTATTTTAAGACTATTTCTTAGTTTAGTTATTTTGATTCTAGTTTTGCGATTTGTTTTTCTAGTTGTTCTAGTCGAGCTATCTGCTCAGGAGTAGCTTCTTCTGGTTTTTCTTTTGGTTTTGATTCTAGTTTTGCGATTTGTTTTTCTAGTTGTTCTAGTCGAGCTATCTGCTCAGGAGTAGCTTCTTCTGGTTCTGAAACTACTTCAGGTACAAGGTCTAGTTCTTGAGGAAGTTCTTCAGCATTTTCTTTAGGAAGAGATCCTCGTGAATATTGTAATAATTCTGGTTTTTCTTTTGGTTTTGATTCTAGTTCTGCGATTTGTTTTTCTAGTTGTTCTAGTCGAGCTATCTGCTCAGGAGTAGCTTCTTCTGGTTCTAAAACTACTTCAGGTACAAGGTCTAGTTCTTGAGGAAGTTCTTCAGCATTTTCTTTAGGAAGAGATCCTCGTGAATATTGTAATAATTCTGGTTTTTCTTTTGGTTTTGATTCTAGTTCTGCGATTTG
>JAOTVS010000046.1 GCA_029863275.1 Candidatus Nitrosopumilus sp. | reverse complement strand
TTTTATTTCTAAACCTTCTTCTCTATCCATTGAAACAACAGGAATTCTAGGTTGATATCCAGGCTCTACCAAGTCATGAGTCAATTCTCCAAGGAAAATCCCAGGTTCATTATTATAAACTATCAATGCCTTTGCACCAGCATTTGCTGAATTTTCTTCTTTGATTGAAAAATAAAGTAGCTCTTCTTTGACATCACTTCCACGCTCTACTAAAAGAATTGAGTCAGTTACATTAATCACTGCTAAATCTTGTTGTTTTCCATACCCTCCAAATTTTATAGATCCGTTTAGAGGATTATCTAACTTGGTTGACCCAACCATGGGAATAACTGTGTATGGTTTATCATTAACTTCCAAAGTTGCAACCACACTTGAAGTTAAATTATTGTATGTTGCACCAACTGTAACTGAACCAAAATTTTTTCCAGGACTACCAATAGTTCCAGATCCAGGACCATCATTTCCGGCTGCAGTAACTACAAAAATTTCTTTTTCTAATGCTTTGCTTACTGCACTGTCAATTTGAGTATTTGTTCGATTTACGCCTAAACTAATGTTGATAATATTTGCTTTATCTTCTATAGCTTTTTCAATTGCCTTAATGATCAAATCTGATGATACGGCATTTCCATCTTCAGATACCTTATATGCTAAAATTTTGGCTTTTGGAGCAACTCCTTTTAGCAATCCATCAGCTGCAATTACTCCTGCAACTTGGGTCCCATGACCATTATTATCCATTGGTAATTCTCCCTCTTGAATGAAATTGTATCCTCCAACTACTTTTCCTTCCTGACCCCAGCCCAAAAGATCTGGATGATTGAAATCAACCCCTGTGTCAACTACTGCAATTGTTACTCCTTCACCAGTTATTCCATCCATCCTAGGGATTCCTGTTCCCAAAAATGGCACACTTTTATCAAGATACAAATTAATTTCCTCATTCGTATCAAATATTTCCCAAACAATTATTGAAGTCGACAGTAAAATAAACACAGAAAAAATAATTTTCAATCTCACGATTTTTCAGGTATTTTTTGTAGGTAAAAACCAATTGCTGGTAAAGCAATAAATGGAATAACGATTTGTTGTAATGCATGGGAAAATACACACTTCCTGAAATGCCATATGCTTATGATGCATTAGAACCTCATATTGATGCAAAAACAATGGAGATTCATCACACCAAACATCATCAAGCATACACCGACAAACTAAATGCAGCTCTAGAAGGTTGTCCTCAAGAGATTCAAGATAAGGATATCTTAGATATTTTATCTAATCTAAATCAAGTACCTGAGGATAAAAGAAGTGCAGTTAATTTTAATGGTGGTGGATTTGATAACCACAGGCTATTTTGGAACAACATGAAAGCAAATGGAGGCGGAGAACCAGGAGGTTCAATTGCAGATGCAATTAATGCTTCCTTTGGAAGCTTTTCTGACTTTAAGGAGAAATTTTCATCCACTTCTGCAGTAATTCAAGGAAGTGGTTGGGGATGGTTAGTTTTCAATCCTTCCTCAGGAAAGGTTGAGTACAAAGCAATGCCAAATCAAACTAGTCCAAGAACCGAAGGCTTAGTACCTCTTTTAGGATTAGATGTTTGGGAACATGCGTACTATCTAAAATATCAAAACAAGAGACCAGATTATATTTCATCCTGGTGGAATGTAGTTAATTGGGACGAAGTAGAAGATAGATTCTCAAAAGCAAAATAAAGATCAATCTTTATTTTTTATCCATTTATTTTTATTTTCATTTTTCTTATGAATCAATTTATAACCATCAGAAATTGATTTGTTGTAAATGAGTGAGGAAAAAGCCCAACAATTAATGCAACAAATGCAAATGCTTGAAACCTATTTTACAGATTTATCTCAAAGAGAAAGTACTCTTTACAATGTTTTACGAGAAGCAACTGCTGCCATACAATCTATAAAATCACTTAATCTAAAATCTGAATCTGAAGCGTTGGTTCCAGTTGGAATGGGTTCATTTGTTAAAACAAAAATATCCTCCAGCGATAAGATTGTTTTGAATATCGGTGCAGGCATCTCCTTAGAAAAGGATTCTACTTCGGCTATAAACTATCTTGAAGCAAGAATTAAGGAAATAGAAGTTGCAATTCAAGATACATCTGCTAAAAAACATGATGCAGCAACACAGTTAGAACAAGGAAGAAATCAAATTAATCAATTAATTCATCAAGATTCCCAGACTAGATCAGATTAACAAAATGTTTGATAAACTTCGTAGTGCATTTTCCAATGCTGCAAAAGGTCTAACAGAAAAAGAACTAAATGAAAAAGATATGGAAGATATTTTATTTGAATTAGAAATATCTCTTCATGAATCAGATGTTGCAAGTGAGGTAATTGACGAAATAAAATCAGATTTGAAAACTAGACTAATTGGAACCAAGGTAGAAAAAAATGAAATCGAAAAATTTGTAAAAGACAGTCTCATTTCTACAGTATCCTCTCTTTTTGATGCTGCAGGCAAAATTGATATTTTTGAACTTATCGACGAAAAAAAGAAGGTAGGACAACCATTTTTGATTTTATTTGTAGGAATAAATGGAACTGGAAAAACTACATCATTGGCCAAATTAGCATATATGATCCAGCAAAAAAAATACTCTGTAGTAATTGCAGCTGCTGATACATTTAGAGCCGGTGCAATAGAACAATTACGAGAACATACAAATCGTTTGAATTTAAAATTGGTTGCTCAAAATTATAATTCTGATCCAGCTGCTGTGGCCCGAGATGCTGCACTTTATGCTAAATCTCACAAGATAGACTGTGTATTAATTGATACTGCAGGGAGAATGCAAACAAGTAAAAATTTGATGGAACAAATTAGTAAAATTACCAAAGTTGTAAAACCTGATTTTAAAATTTTTGTCGGTGATTCCCTTGCTGGAAATGATACTGTAAACCAGGCGAAAGAATTTTTTGAGCATGTGCACTTTGATGGAACTATTTTAACAAAAAGTGATGCGGATGCACGAGGAGGCGCTGCACTATCAGTAGTTAAAATGACATCCACTCCGGTTCTTTATGTTGGTGTTGGACAAGAATATCCAGATCTAAAACCATTTGATAAAGAAACTTTCTTGGAAACTGTCTTTGGCTCATTGGAAGATGTCTCATTTGAGAAACCAGAACTAAAACCTGAACCAGAACTAAAACCTGAACCAGAACTAAAACCTGAACCAGAACTAAAACCTGAACCAGAACTAAAACCTGAACCAAATGTAATCTCGAATGATCCATTTGAAGGAATATCTGATGACGAAATTTCAAAATACTCTAAGTTGTTTGAAGTAACACCTCCAGAAAATGACAATGAGGCAAAACAATTGAGTAGTAAAATCAGAGAATGGATTAGACATGGAAAACCAACACCCGACGAAACAAGAAAACAAATGACTGAATCTAAATTAGAATTGGAAAATAAAGAATTAGAAAAACAAAAACCAGATAAAGAAGAAGAAAGATCAAAAAAGAAAAGAGGGAGATTTGGATTTTTTAGAAAATGAAATTAAAAACTAAAAATTTACTCACTTTATCGGAATTATCTCAAAAAGAGTTTTCTCAATTAATTGATTTTTCCATTAAACTAAAAAAAGAATTGAAGGCGGGAGGAAATAAGCCTCTTTTAAAAAATAAAACACTTACAATGATTTTCCAAAAACCATCTACACGAACTAGAGTAAGTTTTGAAGTTGGAATGTTTCAATTAGGAGGAAAGGCGATAAATCTTTCATCCAATGACATGCAATTATCTAGGGGTGAATCAATCGAAGACACTGCCAGAACACTCTCTAGGTACACTGATTGCATTATGGCAAGAGTTTATGATCATGGTTTGTTGGAAAACCTTTGCGAACATTCGAGTGTTCCTGTAATAAATGGACTGTCTGATTCATTTCATCCATGTCAAATTCTTGCTGATGTAATGACTATCAAAGAAAAGAAAAAAAAACTAGAAGGATTAAAAATTGCTTGGGTAGGTGACGGTAATAATGTCTGCAATTCAATGGTTTATGGATGTGCCTTATCAAAAATGAAAATGTCTATTGCGACACCAAAAGGATTTGAGCCTAAACTAGATGTTGTAAAAGATGCCAAAAAATTTACTGACATTGAAATAACTATTGATCCAATAAAAACAGTCAAAGATGCTGATGTAGTAGTAACTGATACCTTCACTTCAATTCATAATCGTGATCCAAAAAGAACAAAAAAATTCCTTCCAAAATATCAAGTAAATTCAAAACTAATGAAATATGCAAAAAAAAATGCAATCTTCATGCACTGCCTTCCTGCTAAAAGAGGAAGTGAAGTAACATCATCTGTTATTGATGGACCTCAATCTGTTATTTGGGATGAGGCAGAAAATCGATTACATACTCAAAAAGCTTTACTTGCTTTCCTAATTCGCGCTTAACGTATATAAGAGCAGATTCAAAATCGAGTTCTATAGATGGCCAATTCTAAAATATTGAGACGACTTCGTGAAGAAAAAACCAATTATAAAAAACGAGGAACAATGCTAATGGGAAAACGGGAATTTATTACGATTAATATTTCAAATGAAAATACTCAAGTTCAAATTCTAAAACCAGAAATCAAAGGAGATAAGGTCGTAGCATCTGCACATTCTAGATATTTACTCGAAAAAGGATGGAAAGGATCAAGAAAAAGTGTACCTGCTGCATATCTAACAGGATATATTGCAGGAAAAAAAGCTCTTGGAAAAGGTTCTAACGACGCAATTTTGTATACTGGTACAAAAAAATACACTCAAAGAATGGCAGCTGCCCTAAAGGGTGTAATAGATGCAGGTCTAAAAGTTCCAGCAGGTTCCGAAGCATTTCCACCTGAAAATCGAATTAACGGAGAGCATCTTACTGTAAAAAATGATATTTCACAAATTAAATCGTCAATAGATAAAGAGGCCAAGTAAAAATGAGTCAAACAGCATCAACAAAACCTGGACAAGGTAGACCGGGACAAAATAGACCAGTTCAATATGGTGGAGGAAGACCGGGAGCAGCTAAACCTGGACAAACTGGTAGACGACCACGACGAGAACCAGTTGAAGAAATTTGGGTTCCTAAAACTACTTTAGGACAAAAGGTCAATTCAGGAGAAATAACTTCTATTGAAGAAATTTTGGAAGCCGGTTTAAGAATCCAAGAGGCAGGCATAATTAAAAAATTACTTCCAGATTTGAAAAGTGAAGTAGTTGATGTTGGAATAATTCAAAAAATGACTTCTAATGGGCAATCAACTAGATTCAAAGCAATTGTTGCAACCGGAAACGAGAATGGTTATTTGGGAATCGGTCAAGGAAAATCAAAACAAATGAGAATTGCTATTGAAAAAGCCACCAGTCAGTCTCTCATTAATGTCAGTCCTATTAAATTGGGATGTGGAAGTTGGGAATGCAGATGTGATCAAAAACACTCCGTACCATTTAAAATTCGAGGAAAGGGTGGAAGTGTAACTATTGAAATCATTCCTGCTCCAAGAGGATTAGGTTTGGTAGCAGGGGGTAAAATTAAGAGATTATTAGAATTAGCAGGATTAAAAGATGCATGGACTACAGCTAAAGGTTCAACACCTACCATGAATTCTACTTCGAAAGCAATATTGGATTGTCTTAGACAAACATTTAGTCAAGGTTGATAAAATTGGTAAATGCATATCTCGTTGTTAGAATAAAAGGTCAAGCAGATGTTCCATATTGGGCAGCTACTACGATGACTTTACTAAAACTAGATAAAAAATATCGTGCTACAATTCTACCTGCAAAGGATAATACCTTGGGAATGCTAAACAAGGTAAAACATTACATTTCTTGGATTGGATTGGATGCGGAATTAGCAAAGGATCTTCTTGACAAAAAAGCCCGGAAATCAGGGTATCAAAAAATCACTCCAGAAGATCTTAAAGAACTCGGATTCAATTCAATTGATGATCTTGCCACCGCATTAGCCGAAGGAAAAGCAACTTTATCCAAATTAAAACCCCTTAAACCTTGGTTTGCCCTGTCTCCTCCAAGACATGGATTCAAACGAAGCACAAAGAAATTGTATGGACAAAAAGGAATTCTTGGATTAAACAAGGAACTTGGAACTATTGTGAGGAGAATGATCTAAAATGGCAACAAGATTAAGAAAAACACGAAGACTAAGAGGTGGACGAAATATGGGTTGGGGACAGGTAGGTCAACACCGTGCAAGTGGTCACAAAGGAGGCTTAGGAGTGACCGGACTAATGAAACACCATTACAGTACAATGCTAAAAGAATATCCAGACCATTATGGTCATCCTTCTACACATCCTCCTCATCCAAATATTACTAAAAAATGGGCAAGCATCCGTGATCTCGATGACTTGTTTGCAAAATTTGGAAAAGAAGAAGGAGGAAAAAAAATTATAGATCTTGTAACTGCAGGCTATGATAAACTACTTGGTGGAGGAAAACCTTCTGAAGCGTACTCCATAAAAGTAGGTCAATTTACCACCACAGCTGAAGAGAAAATCAAATCTGTTGGGGGAGAAGTGTTATCAGACAATGGCTGAAGGTAGCCTAACTAGCATTATTAGGAAAGTTGTTTTCAAGGCAGAGCCATATCTTCCACAGGTTCCAAAACCCAAAAAGAAAATTTCTCTTCAAACCAAATTATTATGGTCAGGAATCGCTCTCTTAATTTATCTTGTAATGGGTCAAACCCCCTTGTTTGGCGCAACAGCGCCAGCATTTGATTTTTTGCAGTTTGCAAGAGTAATTTTTGCCTCTCAGCAAGGAACTCTAGTGGAATTAGGAATTGGGCCTATTGTTACTGCAGGTCTCCTGATGCAATTACTCCGAGGTTCAGATATTTTAAAATTTGACTTTAAAAAACCCGAAGAAAGAGGAATATTTCAAACAGCGACAAAACTTGTCACATATGTGGTCATTGTAGCTGAATCCATTGTTTATGCCATTGCAGTTTATGGTCCTGGAGTTACAGACCCTTATGTCCTGTACGTGATGATTGCGCAATTAATGGCAGCCTCTATCATTGTAATGTTCTTAGATGAATTGATACAAAAAGGATGGGGATTAGGCAGTGGAATTAGTTTATTCATTATGGCAGGTGTTGCTCAACAAATACTTTGGAGTTTGTTCAGTCCATTACCCGCAGGTGACGGGGGAACAATTGGTATAATACCATATATTGGGCAGTCAATAATGGCGGGAGACCTTTCAAATATTTTATTCCGTTCAAATCAATTACCGAGCATTTTTGGATTGTGTCTGACTGCTGGTATTTTGTTGATTTTGGTATTTACCCAAGGAATGAAAATAGAAATTCCAATTGTTTCCACAAAATATAGAGGTTTTTCAGCAGTATATCCAATAAAATTAATGTACGTTTCAAACATTCCAGTCATTTTAGCATCAGCCCTTACTGCAAACGCTGTATTTATTTTCCAGATGCTTTGGGCAAATATGAATCCCAGAAATAATAATTTCTTTATGAATATACTGGCTCAATTTGATCCAACTAGCCCGTCTACTCCCATTGGAGGAATAATTTACTACATTACTCCGCCAAGAGGTCTTGATATTGCAATGTTGGATCCTGGACGTGCAATAGGATATGTCTTGTTTATGATTGGCATTGTTATAGTATTTGGCAGATTATGGGTGGAGTTAGGAGGTTTGTCTCCAAAAAGTGCAGCCCAGAACTTACTTGATGCTGATGTTCAAATTCCTGGATTTCGAAGATCAAACAAACCCGTCGAAGCATTACTCAACAAATACATTCCATCAGTTACTATAATAGGATCAACGATTTTGGGTCTTTTAGCCGGAGTATCTGATGTTTTGGGTGTCTTTGGTTCTGGGATTGGAATTTTGCTTATGGTAGATATTCTGATAAATTATTACACTCAACTAGTACGAGAACAAGTAGAAGTTGTAATGCCAAAACTGGGTGCTTTACTTGGTAGAAAATAAAAAAGTTGTTGTAGTTGGAATACCTGGTGTGGGCAAAACCACTATTGTCAAAAAACTTGCTGAAATAATTAAAGAGCATAACAAAACCGTAAATGTCACCAATTTTGGAACAATAATGTTTGAGGTTGCAAAACAAAATGGACTTCAAAATAGAGATGAAATAAGAAAACTTCCAATTTCTGAGCAAAAGAACCTACAAAAAAATACAGCAAAAAAATTGAGCGAAATTACAGATGATGTCCTAATTATTGACACTCATGCATTTATCAGAACCCCAGAGGGATTTAATCCCGGATTACCATACCATGTTTTACAAATAATCATGCCAACTCATTTTATAATAGTCACCGCAAAAACAGAAGAAATCTATAATCGTCGAATGAAAGACGAAACAAGGAATAGAGATAAAGCGAGCATAACTTCCATTAAAAAAGAGTTGGACATTCAATCGGCAATGATGTCTGCATGTTCTATTTTATCTGGATCTCCATTAATGCAAGTTCAAAATAATGAGGGAAAACTTGAAGAAGCAGCTAATAAGATAATAAAGGCAATAGGGTTATAGATATGGAATTTGATTTCGTTTTACTTTTCTTAGACACAATATTTTTACAAGAAGATGGTGGTATCTTTGGATTCATGACTGATATGAAGGATGGTCTGGGCAGTGATGATCCAATAGTAAAGGGTATAATTCCTTCATTGTTTGCTGTTGCCGGAATTGGCATACTGTTGAATCTGTTTAATGCTGGAGTAAGAAAAAAAATGGTTGATCAAGTTAAACTTAAGCGAATAATGAAGGAAACTAGAACTTGGCAAAAAGAAAGAATGGCCGCAATGAGAGCAAAGGACCAGGCAAAAACTGATCAATTAAACAAAAAATCTTCATACATGAACAAAATGTCAATGGAGATGATGCAAATGAATATGAGGCCCATGATGATTACATTTGTTCCATTAATTTTGATTTTTTATTTGGTATTGCCACAACTTTTTTCATATACTGTGGCAATGTCACCAATTCCTCTTAATGTTATTCCTGGTGATTTTTTCACGTTAACATGTACTGCAGCGCAAGCAGCTGATACTGAACATGTTTGCTTTGGACAAGAAAATGCTCTGTACTTATGGGCTTGGTATTTTCTCGCATCTATAGCATTTAGTGGAATTATAATGAAACTAACAAAAACCACCATGGGAGTTTGACAAAATCAATCGTAATTTCTGGTCCTCCTGCAGTGGGGAAAACAACTGTTGCAAAAGGACTAGCAAATGAATTCAATTTAACCTATCTTAGTGGAGGTGATGTTCTAAAAGAATTGGCAAAAGAACAAGGCTTTGAAGTCGACGGGGATGATTGGTGGGATACTAAAGAAGGAATGAAATTTCTTGAACAGAGAGAATCCAATTCGGAATTTGATAAAAAGGTAGATGAAAAACTGATTGAACTCTTCAAAAATGGGGGTATGGTAATTACGAGTTATACACTACCTTGGTTAGTTGATGATGGAATAAAGATTTGGTTAGATGGCTCACATGATAGCAGTACAAAAAGGATGCAAACGCGTGACAATATGAGCTCTGTTGAGGCATTTGAGGTTACAAAAGAACGTTACGACAAAAACAAAATGTTGTACAAAAAATTGTACGATTTTAATTTTGGAGAGGATGTATCTGTTTTTGATAAAATAATAAACACTGATAATCTTAGCGCAGATCAGGTAATTGAATTATCAAAAGAAACTGTGAGGCTTCTTCTTTGACCTTAAAACAATTAGAAAATCTGGTAGAGATTGATCAGGATATAACAGATGATTCATTTGGAACATATTTTAACAAACGAAAAATAGAACAATTACTAAATTATGGTTTGATAATCTTGGATAAACCACCAGGACCTACTAGTCATGAAACAGTAGCATGGACAAAACGCATGCTCAAAATTCCAAAAATTGGTCATAGCGGTACACTTGATCCCCAAGTATCTGGAGTTCTTCCGCTGGGTCTTGGAGAGGCAACAAAAGCTTTGGGAGTTTTACTTTATGGCCCCAAAGAATATCATGCTCTTGGCAGAATCCATTCTCTTCCCTCTAAAGAAAAATTAGAAAAAACAATTAAATTATTTACTGGACCTATTTTTCAAAAACCTCCTCAACGTTCTGCAGTGGTCAGACAAACACGAATAAGAACCATCTATGAATTAGAAGTACTTGAACAAAAAGAGAGACTTCTTTTAACACGTATCCTTTGTGAATCTGGAACCTATATTAGAAAACTCTATTATGATATAGGCGAATTTTTGGGATCGGGTGCAACAATGATTGAGCTAAGGCGAACTAGGGTTGATCAATTTAGAGAGTCTGATGGTTTAGTAACATTGCATGAACTGGCAAATGCTTTTTCAATTTGGGAAGAAAAAAAAGACGATAGTAAACTAATGAAGATAATAAAACCTAT
>JAOTVS010000012.1 GCA_029863275.1 Candidatus Nitrosopumilus sp. | reverse complement strand
TTTTTGAATTTGATTTAGTGTATGAATTTGATTATCTTTTGAAATATGCCAAATAAATTTGATTTTTTTTAATTCTAACGCTTTTTCAATTTTATTTCTAAGAATCTTTTTTACATTAACTCCTGAAATCAATGAAATTTTTTTAGGCTTGCTCAATGAAAAAAGAAATTCTCCAAATTCATTAATATTATTTTCACCGATCACAATTAGCCTTGGCAATTCCATTGTGTGTGAACGTACATGTGCTTCCTTTTTTGTCACTGCTTGTCATTTGAAGAAATCAGAAGGTTATTTAAAAGGGTGAATGACACCTACATTATCTCTAAAGGTGTATCTTTTGTCAAATAATGTCCAAGAAAAAATTCTGCACGGAACAACCACAGTAGGTATCAAGGCCAAAGATGGCGTTGTGTTGTGTGCCGATATGAGAGCCAGTGCCGGTTATTTTATAGCAAATAATAACACGATGAAAATACAAAAAATTGATGAGCATGCAGGCTTGACTTTGGCAGGAGGCGTGGCTGATGCTCAAAATATAGTTGACATTTTACGTTATCATTCAAATCTCCATAGAGTAGAAAAACATGGACCCATCTCAATTCACTCTCTTAGTAGACTCTGTTCACTCATATTTCATCAAAATCGTGGTTATCCATTTATGGCTGACATCTTAATTGGAGGATTCGATGCAAATGGTCCAGCATTGTTTAATGTTGACATGTTTGGTTCAGTTGAAGAAAAAATCTATGTTACCACTGGAAGTGGTTCTCCAGTTGCATATGGTTTACTTGAAGAAGAATATAGAGCAGATATGTCTGTTGAAGAAGCAAAAAAAGTTGCTTTGAGAGCAGTAAAGGCTGCCATTGTAAGAAATATTGGCACAGGTGATGGAATCAATATTGCAGTTATGGATAAAGATGGATTCCGTCTTTTGACAGATGAACAAAAGAAAGCAGTCATTGAACTTTAGAAATTTAACAAACTAACTATTCCCGTCATACTATAGTGATTTAATGCAAAGGAAACTACAAGAAAAAGAAATACCAGAAAGCCAAAATATAATGGCAACCATACTGCAAAGTATTCCCAAAGAAGCTAGTCTCACAAAAATAGAATATGAGGGACCTAGGATTGCTCTTTATACAAATTCACCTCGTTATCTTTTGGAACATAATGAAACAATTTCAAATCTTGTAAATATAATCAAAAAACGTATTGTAATTAGAACTGATGAGTCAATCAGAAAATCCGAAGCCGAAGCTAGGCGGATAATTAATGAATGTGTTCCAGAAGACGCAAAACTTCAAGGGACCCTTTTTGATACTGCATCTGGTGAGGTTTCAATTGAAGCTAAAAGGCCATGGTTACTTCAAAGAAATGCAAAAGAATTCAATCATGCAGATGTAACTGAAAAAACAGGCTGGAAAATACGTATTAGAAAAGCTACGACTATTCCCTCTCGCACCATTCAGACAATCAATGCAACTCTCAAACAATCCTCAGCAGATAGGAATAGACAACTAAAAGAAATTGGAGATGAAATTTTCAGACCCAGGTTATCTCAAAGGTCAGAAGTTTCTCTATTTACTCTTGGAGGATTTGGTCAAGTAGGTAGGTCTTCTATGCTTTTATCAACTCCCGAAAGTAAAATCTTAATTGACTGTGGAATTAATCCAGGCGCTAGATCTCCAATGGATGCCTATCCAAGACTAGATTCACTCAATATCACCTTGGATGAACTTGATGCAGTGGTAATAGGGCATGCCCATTTAGACCATACTGGTTTCCTTCCCACGCTATGCAAATATGGCTATAAAGGTCCCATTTATTGCACTGAACCTACACTTCCTATGATGAATCTAATTCAACTAGATGCTATCAAAGTTGCAGCAGCTCAAGGCCGAGTTCCAATTTATTCTGAACGAGATGTAAAACAAATTATGAAACAAACCATAACTCTGCCTTATGGAACGGTAACTGATATTTCCCCTGACATAAAACTAGTACTTGCAAATGCCGGGCATATTCTAGGTTCTGCGTTATGCCATTTTCACATTGGAAATGGTGATCATAACTTTGTTTATTCTGGAGATATAAAATTTGGAAAAAGTATATTGTTTGAAGCTGCTAGCTGGAATTTCCCTAGAGTTGAAACTTTGTTAATTGAAAGCACCTATGGACTTAAAGAAGACATTCAACCAACTAGACAAGAAGTTGAATCCTCATTCATTAATGCAGTAAATAATACCCTTGCAGATGGAGGAAAAATTCTCATTCCAATTCCTGCTGTGGGCCGTGCACAAGAAATAATGATGGTAATCGATCATTATATGAAATCTGGAGAAATGGTTGAAGCACCTGTTTTTACAGAAGGAATGATTTCAGAAGCTTCTGCAATACATGAATCATACCCTGAATATTTAGCAAGAGAATTAAAACAAAAAATCTTAGAGACAGATGATAATCCATTTGATTCAGAGTATTTTACAAATATTGAACATGCTGATGCAAGAGAAGAACCACTTAGAGACGATTCTCCATGCATAATTCTTGCAACCTCTGGAATGTTAGAGGGTGGTCCTGTTTTGGAATATTTCAAAAATATTGCCCCTGACAAAAAGAATAAGGTTTTGTTTGTCTCTTATCAAGTAAATGGAACATTAGGACGAAGAGTTTTGGATGGATCAAAACAAGTTTCAATGCTTGGCAAAGAAGGCAAAGTTGAAGTTGTAACCATAAATTGTGGTGTTGAAAAATTAGATGGTTTTAGTGGTCACAGTGATTATAATCAATTAATGTCATTTGTCCAAAGATTAAGACCAAAACTTCGTAGAGTACTTGTAAACCATGGAGAAAGAAAAAAGTCTGAAAATCTTGCAATGAATATAAGGAGAATGTATAGAGTACCTGCTCATTATCCTCAAATTCAAGAAGCAATAAAATTATTTTAGATCGTATTCAGGCTTCCAAATTTTAATGCTAGATGGAGCTACAATTATTCTCTCCTCTCCTAACCTTGCAATGTCTGCATCGGCAGTCTTTGCTATTGAATACAAATCCTCTACCACCTTTCTTAGTTGTTCTACATCTTTTTGAGCCAATGGAGTAACCCTTAAAATCAAAATCATCCCCTTTTTGATGTCTTCCTTGATAGAATGAACATCACTAGCATCACGTATAGTAATTGCCTTCAAATAAGTGGGGTTTTCTTGTTTTTGCATCCTTGAAGAAAATGCGATCTACTCCTTCAAAAACTCTTCTTTAGTTTTAATGAACAGTGCTAAAATTTCACGCCTAGATTCTATATTTAATGTAAGATTCTTCTTTTGCACATTCTGAGATTACCTCATTTTTTTCTTGGTCTTTACTAATTGACACATAGCTTTTCTCTTCTCTTGGAGCATCTGAATATCTCAAAGTAACTGAAGATCCCAATTCAATAAATTTCTCGGCATTTTTTCCACGTAAAATCGAAACAGGACCCATATGATCTCGTGATTCTAACAAAATATCATTCGGCAATGCAATGGCCTTTATCATTTCATTTTCATCTTTGTTTCTTCCGACAACAAGTTTTGTTTGCTCATCTAATCTGAATTGTCTTCCTATTTTTAACAAGTCAACATCATTTATTGTCGGTGTTTTAGTATGACTAAACAAATCCTTTGCACGTAATCCAAAGGCCGGATCAGTTAGTAAACAACCTCCACCTGCATTAGGTGGGTTTTCAATGCCATATTTTTTTGCCATCTCTAATTGTGCTCGTCTAGTTCTACCCTTAATCATTCCAAGATTTTCTCGTTTGATTAAACCATCTTTTTCAGGATCTGTTGGGGGAAGTAATGCTGCAGATAATGGTCTTACAATCTTCCCTAAGAGTCCAGTCTCTTTTTCAATGGTTCTTAATGCTGGAGCATGTTGACTCATAGGTCTTTGACCTAAAACTTCTCCTGAAATAATAAATTCTGCCCCAATTTCTTTCATATGTTTTTCTGCAGCTTTGAACATCATAGATCTGCAATCAACACAAGGATTGAAACCTGCCCCTCTCCCATATTTAGGATGCTTTAGCATTTCAATATATTCATCTCCAAGATAAACTGTTTTTAGATTTACATTTAGATCATCTGCACGTTCTCTAATCTCAAAACCACACCCTCGTCCACAATCAAAATCACAAAAGGGTGTTTTTATCGCAACAGCAGAAACATCAAAACCTTGTTCTTGCATCATTCTGACAGCAAGCTGACTATCAAGTCCACCGGAAAGCAAAGCAACTACTTTCTTCTTCTCTGTCATAGTTATCAAACCTCAAATTCGTATATACAAACTTTGCATCATACATAAATTAAGAAAAGTGAGTTATTTTTTAATGAAGGAACGCAGAAGAAATCTACTAAAATTTGCCAATAAGATCGGATGCGATACCCTAGTCGCATTTGAGCCTGAAAATCTGTTCTACATGACTGGATTTTGGGGAGAAGCAATTGGAGTATTAGAAAAAGGGGGAAATACTACAATTATTGCTCCAGAACTTGAGGTTGGACGGGCTCAAGAAGAATCCAAGAATTGCAATGTCCTTACAGGAGAAAGGGGAGTTGGATTAATTTCATCCTTAATTAAAAAAATAAAAAAAAACAAAGTATGTACTGACTGTAATGATTTTTCCATAATGACATCACTGAAAAAATCGATTCCAAAAATCAAATCATCTACTGAACCATTTTATAATTCTCGAATAATAAAAGATGAAAATGAGATAAAAATTCTCAAAAAAGGCTCAAAAATAATCGATAACATGTTTGATATTTGTTCAAAAAAGATGAAAATTGGTCAAAAAGAATCTGAACTCCAATCAATCTTGATGGGATATGCCATGGAACAACAAATGTTTGATACTGGTTACAAATCTACTCTTAATCCCCTTATTATTGCAGGGGGACCAAACGGGGCTTTACCACACGCCCAGGTTACTCAGAGAAAATTTAGAAGAGGAGATCTTGTTGTTGTGGATTTAACATTACGATACAAAGGATATGTTTCTGACTCGACTAGGACATTTGCAATAGGAAAAATTTCCCACGATGCAGCAGAAGCTTATGAAATTGTTAAAGAATCACAAAGGCTTGGATTAAAAGCTGTAAAACCTACTGTAAATACTAAAGACATTGATCTTGCATGTCGAAAATACATTGAAGATAAAAAATACGGTAAATATTTTATACATTCAACTGGACATGGTATTGGACTAGAGGTTCATGAACTACCAAATATTTCTTATCGAAGTAATACTCAGCTCAAAGAAAACATGGCAATTACAGTAGAGCCTGGAATTTACATTCCAAATAAGTTTGGAATAAGAATTGAAGACTCTTTAATCGTAAAACAAAAACCAATTGTTATGCATAAATTTACAAAAGATCTAGTCACAATTTAAGGCTAGTTTTTAGGAAAATTAATCATAAAAATCTATTAAATCAACAATGTATTGTGACTCTTCATCATTTCCTTTAACATCTCCTGTTTTCATATCAATATTCCAATTATAATGAAAATCTTTCTTGTGTGATTCAAAATTAAAAACAACTTGATAGATTTTCTCCCCTAAACTAGAAACATTAGTAATTACCTTAGTTTTTTTATTTTCATAAATTTCCTCATTGGGATATTCTTCACTTATCTCATTTGATATTGCATCTTTGATACTATAACCTTCCTTATCAGGACCATTATATGACATTAAAGAATCTACAACTAGAATTTCTTCTTCAGTTAAAGTTTCTCGATAGCTACTTTGTAAATCACCTTTTGTTAATCCAGGAACAATAAAAATAATCAAAATTGCTATTGCTGCTAAATAAAATGGGGCACGCTTTATTAGAAATTTTTTAAATTGAGATTCTTTTGGTTTTTCTTCTTTCTTTTTTGAATCTTTTACCATATTTTCTTCATTCCTAATTTTATACAGTTAAAGTTGACTTAAATCTTAACTCTTTATTTCTGTTAGAGTGACTGTTGAGTATAACTTGGTCCTAGGTTGAATTTCTTCGTAAAGTGCTAACAAGTTTATCGACTGTCAGTAAAAAGAGAACCCCTCCTCATCAGGCGTGAAAACTGCGCCATAACCTAAGACATAACGTGAGTTTGTTTGTTGGAAAGAAGTTAAACGGAATTTGTGAAAAAAAAAGAAAAAGATAGGGCCTAGTTTAGGACTTGATAAACTCTAAACTGGATTTTTGGTGCACCTGTGGAATCAATATCCCAAATAACATCTTCCAAGGAAATATCGAATAGTTCACTTGGTACTAGGTTCATTTGTGATTTTCCGCCATCTCTTTTAATGCTAAATGTACCGACCTCACAAAGATCACCATCACCATCATACTCGGAGATATAGTCTGCACAGACGTCAATTCCTGTTCCTGGTTTGCCGTGAGCAATAGCATAAAGAATGTAGTCTCCTGCACCGTCAATACCTAGCTTTGCTGTTCGGTCACTTGTGGCGTTACAATCCAGAACATCCCACTCACCATTTTCAGTAATTTGTAGTCTAGAACTTCTATCATCTGTATCGATGAAGATTCTATCTCCGTTTCCACAATTTCCTTCAAAGCTGTTTGGTTTAGCAATCATGTTGAATTGGTATACTTTTTTTGTACCGTCGGGAGCTGGATCTGCAAAGACTTGAGATCCAATTCCACCAATCATCCCAACAAGTGCAAACATTACAACTGCCATTGAAAGGACTTTGGTTGTTTTATTCATTAAATTTAGGGTTTTTTTTAAACTTATAACAATAGAGTAGCATTACTACCATTATCTAAACCATGTTTGAAACACGTAATTTAAAATCTAAAAATTTCAAAAGATGAATTAATTTCCATTTACTCTAAACTTTACCATATATACTCCAATACCGACATGGTCTTTTTAAAAAAATAAAAAAAGATTTGTTGGAATCAATGAAAGTTATTTTGATTTTTCTTGTGGGAATATCAAATCCCTTATGGGATCAAATACTGTATCCCAAGGAATATTCTTTACATTGTCCCAAGACATTATGTTAGTTGGTTTTGGTTTTTCTTCACCCTGAGGAGTGTATGCAAATGCAATCTTGTTGTAGTAAAATGCTACCTCTTCAGTGGGCCTATCATCTGCATCCCCTGATATACTCCAGCTTTTAACAAAGCATCGATCTAATTTGTATTTTAGATACGGTACTGCTTCACCTGAACTTTCTTCAATTTCTACAAAGTCAATTTCAGCAGTTCCGCATGAATTTCCATTTATTGCAAGTTGGGCAAGTTGTGCACTAGCAGAATCCATGCTCTTTGAAATGGAAACATCTTGAAGTTCACCTATTCCAATGTTGATGTCTTGTGTTCCACCTTTTCCTACGGATTCTTTCATTTCTCGCTCAACGCCAAATGAGAAAGAATCTGCAACAAACCATTCTCCATTATCATACCCTTCAGTTGTAACATCACCTTCAATACCTGGAATTTTTACATAAATTGCTGCATCAGCTTCGGCACTTGCACTTACGAGTGCAAACATCACTGAAAAACCACTAATCATTAGTAGATTTGTCGTTCTAGTCATTACATTTCACAATTTCATGATTTAATTAAAGATGAGCTTGAAATTTCAAAATGTTACAATTTTAGTTAAATTCTAGATTAACAATATGTTTCAGGTAGGAATTTCTTGTTTTGCCAATTTTGACTTCGAAAATTTGGAAAAAATACGTCCAAAAGAAAAATAATCAAAAACAAGAGAATTATTTCTTCTTGGCTCTAAACTTTACCAGATATACTCCACCACCAAAAATACCAGCTACTGCTGATACCATACTAAGAAAACAAAATAGAAAAAAGAGGTTTTACTCTTTGTTTGTTCTGAATTTAATTAGATACACTCCAGCACTTGCAATTCCTGCAACTGTTGGAATCATCCATACTGCACTGCCAGTTAGTCCTGCAATTACAAGAGCTGATGAGTCAAGTGAGAGTAATTCTCCTGCTACTACTGTTGGTGGAACTTGTGAGAAGTGTTGCTCAAAGGACTGAATTTCAGCAGTTTCACCTTGACTTGCAGTAAAGATTCTAAGATCTTTTAAAACCCAAATTTCTGAACGTGGTGCAAATTCTCTGTTCACTGTAATTCCAGTTTGATCTACAAACACATCAGGTGTATCAACAATTCTGTGACGGTCTTTTTCAATCACAATGCCAGTCAAATCTTCAACTGGAATAGTCAAGGCTGCATCTTCGTATAGTCTTTCTCTAACTTCTGCAAAGTTATCACTATTGAAGGGATTCGTTTGTAGTGGAGTACTATCAAAGTATGCTACCAAAGAATTATCTTTAATTTTTGGCTCATTATCTAGTGTGCTTACTCGAAATACTATATCCAAATCAAGTCCCCCTGTAGGTGTAACTGCTGCTTGAGTTACGTTAAGCTCGTTTTTTAGCGATACAAACTCTAGTCCTGGATTTAATGGATCATCATTCCAAGGAACCACTAAGATATTGGCAAGATTTACTTCAGTTCTTTGAGTTAAATCTCCTTCAATTAAGTTTTCAGTCACATCAAAGTTATCAAACATTTTGTCACCAACTATCATGCATTGTTCATCTAACTGTTCAAGTGTTACCTGTCCAGTAAAACATCCACCACCTGCATATGCGGGAGATGCTAGTCCTAAAACAAGAACTAGTGATAAAGCTCCTGCTAGAAGTTTCGGCAAATTATTTAAAGTCATTATGTATCATCAAAATTAATACATTAATAGATTTATGAAAGAGATAGTATAGATTACATGTCCCATGTTTGAGACATATTCTAGGTTTAAATTTATTTTTTGTAAGATAAATTATGATTTTTTAGCTACTCTAACCTCATTGCACTAGTTTTTGATACTTGATGAATTTTCACATGCCTCTGAAATTCCTAAGAATTTGCAGTTAAAATTAAAACTTCCCAAGGAAATTCAATTGTTTGATTTTTCAAAGTGTAAGGTATTACATTTTCCCGAACCGAGTTTTTCAATTTTAATTTTTGTGATCTACCAAGTGCATCTATTTTTTCTTTTAAAGGTGTGGCTACATATCTGAGATAATTTTTCCAATAATCATCAAATGTTCCAGGATTGAACTTGAAAACAAAATTTTTTACACTAATTTTATCAAATCCTGCCTTTCTTACCTCGTCCTTAAGAGATGACTTTGTTCCAAATCTATCTAAATCAGGAGATCCGGGAGGAACATAATCGGGAATAAATTTAGTAACTTCATCAAAAATACTGCTAAAAAAAGGAACTTTGTTTGCAGCTCCATGTACTGTTATTCCTAATTTACCCTTTTTTTTTAGATTTTTTTTAATATTTTTTAAGACTCTTTGGGCATTTGGAAAAAAGAAAAGTGCATACTGACAAGTAATAATATCAAATTTTTCTGAAAAATAAAAATTTTCAGCATCAATATTTACAAAATCTAAATTGGGTTTTATTCCAATCCATTTTTTTGCAGTTTTAATTGCAGTAACTGATGAATCTCCACCTATAACATATCCTAAACTACCTATCTCACTTCTAATTTTTTTTGTAACTACGCCTGTACCACAAGCAAGATCAAGTACTTTATCTCCCTTATTGACATTTAAAAGTTGGACTAATTTTGAAGTACTTTGAAAAGGCCCTTGATTAATACTTGCCCATCTTTTATGATAGCGAGGAGCAACTTCGTTCCAGATTGAAATATTTCTTTGCTTGTATTCTATATGATTAAATTTCAATTTTAGTTTTCTCTTATTTTTGATCTATTTTATGTAAACTCTTTGATATCGGATTTTAGAATCTTTCCTGTCTCATGAAAATATCTATGTTCTATTTCTTTTAATTTTTCTTTAAATTTGTTATTTTGAGCTTTAACTAATTTTATCTTAATTTCATTATATTCAGCAACAAGCCTTCGAAGTTCTGAGTTTTTCATTTCAATTTATTTTCAATTTCTTGTCTGATAAATTTTACAATCTTTTGTTTCTCTCTCCATCCTGAAGATCTTATTTTTCCTGAATCAACAATAAACACTTCATTATTTTCAGGATTTTTTTTATATCGTGGTGATCCTATGTCGTTTGCAATAATCATATCTGCGTTTGATTCTTCTAATTTCCTCCTAGCAGATAATATCAAATCTTTTTTTGAGAGATTTACTTCTGCCTTAAATCCAACTAAAATTATATTTTTTTGATATTTTTTAATCTGATCGATAATTTTAGGTGCTTTTTTGAGGCTAATTTTGATTTTATTTTGTGAACTTTTTATCTTTTTTTTACTAGGATTTTCTGGAGTATAGTCTGCAGCTGCAGCAGCCATTATTGCTACATCAAATTTTTTTTTCAATTCTTTTTTTACTACATCATGCATTTCTTTTGTGGTAAGGACTTTGATCACTTTAGCTCCCTTGGGTGCTTTTTCGATTCCTGGACCATAAACTAGTGTTACTTTGGATCCAGCAGAAATAAATTCCGAAGCTAGTAAAACTCCTGTTCTTCCAGAGCTTTGATTTGTAATTACTCGTATTGGATCAATATATTCAATTGTAGGCCCAGCAGTAATTAGAATTTTTTTGTTTTTCAAAATTGATGAGGATCCAAATTTTCTTTTAACATATTCTAAAACATCTTCAGGTTCTGATGCTTTAGCTTTTCCTTCAATCATTAAAGGAGCCAGAAATTCAATCTTGTTTTTTAAAAAATCAATATTTTTTTTAACTGCTACATTATCATACATTGATGCATGCATGGCAAGACACATCAAAATAGGAATTTTAGAACCAAACCCTACTGTAAGAACGGTCGACACTGGAGTATCATCAATTCCATTAGCTAATTTACCAAGAGTATTTGCAGTTGCAGGATAAACCACAATCAAATCTGCTTGATTATAATCTGCTAATCTAATATGCTCGAGTTCCCCTGTTAGCTTTGTAATTACTTTATTTCCTGTTGCCCACTTGAAGTAGTCTGGTTGTACCAATTTAGTTACAGCATTACTTGCAACACATGTTACTTCTGCACCATGTCGCATCAACAATCTTGCCAATTCTATTGCTTTGTATGCTGCAACACTTCCTGCAACACATAGGACAATTTTTTTTCCAGATAATTCATACCCTGAAGAATTTACAATATCTAAAGACGGGTGGTCTGATTTTTTTGTGACTTTAGTTTTATCTACCAATTTCTTCACGTAATTTTTTCAACTCATTATCATCCATTGAAAACCAGTTTTCCTTGGCTGGAAATGTGCCTATTTCAATATCTTTTTTGTAATTTTCAACAGCATTTACAATATCTTCAGATAAATTCAGATATCGTTTTGCAAATTTTGGTTTTATTTTATCATACATTCCAAGTAAATCTTGAACTACCAGAACCTGTCCATTACATCCAACTCCAGATCCAATTCCAATGGTTGGAACTCTAATTGTTTCAGAAATTATCTCAGCTACCTCATGGCTCACCATTTCTAATGCGATACTGAACACACCAGCTTCTTCAAGCTCTTTTGCATCCTCAATTAATTTTAATGCAGCATCTTTTGTTTTTCCTTGGACTTTATATCCCTGTGATAAAATTGTTGTTTGTGGTTGTAGGCCAATGTGACCCATTACAGGTATTCCAACATCTACAATAGCACTAATTGTTTCAGCCATCGTGGTACCCCCTTCAAGTTTGACAGCATCAGCTCCTGCCTTAATTAATCTTCCAGAATTTCTAATAGCATCATCAATACTTACTTGATATGACATAAAGGGTAAATCAGCAACAAGCAATGATTTTTCTCTTGCTCGACTAACTGCTTCTGTAAACATACACATTTGATCCATCGTTACTGGAATAGTAGTGTCATAACCAAGCATTACCATACCTGCACTATCCCCTACAAGTAATATGTCGATTCCAGCTTTGTCACAAAGTGATCCAATTGTATAATCATAACTAGTAATTACTGATATCTTTTTTTCATCTCTTTTCATGTTAATGATATCTTGAACAGTTTTATGCAAAACGAGACCTCTTTGTCAAATTATTTTTAATATCCTTTATACTATTAGAGAGATTTTTTTTGTTATCAAATTTTTTTAAAATCCCCTCTAGGGTTTTATTATTTTTTTTAGATAAATTTTTGCAATTTTCAATTAACAAATCCATTGAGCGAGTTACATTATCAACTATTGTAATATTGGCAGTTTGAGATGTTCTTGAAAGGGGATTTAGATCAAAAGTAATAACGGTTTTTCCAGATTTTCTTAAAGCCAAAGTTCTATCTCCATCTTCAAGAGGAACAATTACAACATCTGCTGCATATATCCCATTTTTATCAACAATTCTTCTTGCAGAGTCAATACCAGACAAAGTGGCTTTTGTTGCAGGATTTGTGCCTAAAATTTCCTTGGCTCCATTTTTTTTCAATGTTTTTACAATATTGTCCTTTCTTTTTTCGTTAGAATAAAAGAGATTTACTTCTATCTTTGATGCTGTTTGTTTGGCAAGTTTTACTATTTCCTTTGGACACAAGGCTGCAACATTTCCATTTACTGAAATTACGGATAATTTTGCCAATAAAATTTGTGCAGCCGCTGCTTTAATTGCAGATTTTGCAGATTTTCCTGTTCTTTCTCCTAGTAAATAATCAAAAGCCTCACCTCTTCCTTGAGCAAGGAGTCCCTCTTTTGCAACCAATCCATTATCAAAACCAGATACTAATTTTTCACGAATTAATAGTGATTTTACTCTGGGATGAGATTTAGGAATTAAAGCCATTAAGATTCAATTAATTTTTAAGAATTCTTGCACCCTGTACATCTAACTGTGATTTAATTATTTTTCCTTGAGGATATTTTTTGAAAATCTCTATAACTTTATCTTCTAATTCATTAGGTACCATTGAAAATACAGTTTCTCCAAAAAGTGCAATACCACTTTTGATTCCGTTTTGTGATAACTCTTCAATTAGGTTCTCCATTCTTGGAGTCATTACATCGACATACTTTGCAAATTCTAATGACATATCTTGAAAATTGTTATAGTCTTTTGATTCAAGCAATTTTCTAACCATTTTTCCTCCAAGGCCATTAATTTTAGAAAGTTTTTCTTGAATAAATTTTTGTGTAGAAATTGGTGAAAAACATATCATAATAATTGAGATATTTTCAGTTTTTATTTTCTTAACTTTTCCAATTCCTGGTGCACCTGGTTTAACTCTAATTTCAAATCCGCCATAATAAGATGCTAAAACATCACCCAAGCCAGTCTTGCAATTTACTTCTGCGTTGTGTGCAATTCTACCGATTTCAAATTTATCTAATTTTGTATCTAAAACTTGATCTAATGCATATGAAAGAGATAATGCAACTGCACCACTGGATCCTAAACCATATCCAACAGGAATTGAAATCATATGTTCGATATCAAAGAAAATTTCATCAAAATTTCCCAATTTTAAAAATTCATTTAATACAAATTCAGAAACATTTGTTTTGTCTGATTGAAATCCCTTTGTTGAAATTTGGAATTGAGAATTTTGATTAATTCTAGGTGAGATAATTACCTTGGTAGTAACACCTTCTTTAATAGAAAACCCAGCACCCATGGAACCAAATTTTTCTTTTGCCTCATTGTTTTGCTCTAAATGTGCTTTAAAGAATCCAGTCACATGTGCAGGACAAAATGCTACTGCTTCCATCGATCTTAGTTTAAACTGTACACAAAATATAAGAATATGGCTTAAATTAACTAAATTAGTTTAAATTGACTAAATTTATTCGACGCCTACAAAAAATTGGTAGCAGCATTCTAGTTTCACTTCCAAAAGAATGGATCGATGCTTCCAATCTTTCTAAAGGGAGTCAGGTGGAAATCGAAACAGGACAAGATAGCCTTTCAATTTCCGCAAATAAAGAGACCCGTTCTGCAAAAGAACTTGTGATTTCATATCCCTTACCTATGGAGGAAAATATTGTCGCAAACATCACAGGGGCTTATCTTTTAGGATATGATATTATTCAAATTAACTCACAATCGATTATTCCTGGTGGAGACCGAGAAAAAATTCGAAATTCTATGAGGGGATTGGTAGGAATGGAAATCATAGAGGAAGATGCCTCAAAAATTAACATGCAATTTCTTTTAGATACTGCTACATTAAATCCAGAAAAAATTCTCAAAAGAATGAGTTCTATTGCACTTGGAATGTATGATGATGTATCAAATGGTTTAATTTCTGATGATAAATCAAATCTGAAAACATTATCTAAAAGAGATGTTGAAGTTAATCGTCAATATTTTCTTCTTGTCCGATTAATTAGAAGTACACTTGTTGATAAACGATTAGCAAATATATTTAATCTTGAAAATATAGACGTATTAGATTACAGAGTAGCTGCAAATCTTTTAGAAAATGCAGGTGATACTATAGTTGAACTTGCAAATTTTATTTATGATTCTTCTTTACCTAAGGAACTCTTAAAAAAAATACACCTAACTGTTCGAAATTTTAATAGTTTAGCTGAAAAATCAATTGATGCATTTACCAAACCTGATAGGGGAATTGCAATAGAGGCTATTGCTTCGCATATAAAATTTCAAGAAGACCTTTCAAAACTTCGAATTGCAATAGGAAATAAAAAACAAATTCCAATTGATTTTTTGGATCTTGTATATATGTTTGAACGAATAGCCAAATCATGGGCAGATGTAGTAGATCTCATTCAGCCTATTTACCATAAATAATTAGGATAATTTTTTCTTGGCAGCATAGGTTAGGACAGCACAAATAGTTTTTGAATCTTGAATCTTACCAGTTTTAATCATTCCCAATAATTTCTTCAAATCTATTTTCACCACTGATAAAATCTCATCCTCATCTAGTTTCAACTCTGCATTTTTTTTTAGTCCAGAGGCTAAAAAACAGTGAATTACCTCAGTATTGTAACCTATTGAAGGGTAATAGGTAATCAATGGCGTCATCTTTTTTGCCTTATATCCAGTCTCCTCTTCTAATTCTCTAAAGGCACATTTTATCGGATTTTCTCGTTTTTCCATGGTCCCTGCAGGTATTTCTAAAACATACCCATGAGGGAATCTATGTTGTTTAACAAGAATTACTTTTTTGTCTTCATCAAAAGCAAGCATAGCAGCTGCACCCCTATGCTCAATCATCTCTCTTTTTACTTTTCGTCCTTCAATTATTCCGTCATAAACACTTAGCCCTAAAATTTTACCTTCATAGATTTTTTTCTTTTTCATGTAAAAACTAAAATTTTGATAATATTTAATTCGTTTGATAAAGAAGATGAAGTGTCGGTGAATTTTTTAATTCAGTAATAGCTGATTCTAACCAATCATGGAGAAATTTCATCTTTTTTGGAATAAACAAGTCAGCTGTTTTAACATATTCTATGTTTCTTACTTTTTGAGTTAATTCATCCATATCATAAATATCCTTACTGAACATAAATAATACAATCTGATTTTTTGCAATAAATGGAATCTGTAAAAATGAATCTGAAAACTTTTTTTCTAATATTTTTAAAGTTTCTTTAATATCTCCTTCAATCCATGTAAGTATTGCATGTGGAATAAATCCTTTAATTTTTGTGGGGTTATATGTTAAAGTAAATTGAATTCCTTCAGTTTGATTTAATTTTTCTATACACCTGGCAACTGTTTTGGTTGAAAAATTAGTTTTTTTGGATAAGCTTTCAATTTTTTGTCTAGGATCTTTCATCAATTGTTCTAGAATCTCTAAATCAGTCTTGGTTAGATTAGAATCATATTCAGGATTTTCTGATTCAAAAATCGATAAGACTCTAACACCTTTCATTAATTTATTTGCAAGTTCAATTTTTTCCTCCAAGTTTCCTTTTGCAACAATTCCACAAACAGTAACACCACCAATACAAGTAACAATAAAACATGGTTTACCAACAAGTCTAATTTGCTCTAAAATTTCTTGAATGTTTTGACCAGATACAACAATGTACAACACTCCTAATCCTAAAACAGGTGGATCAACTTTAATGGTAAAATTCTCGATAATTTTCAAATCCTCCATTTTTCGAATTCGTGCTCTAACTGATCCACCAGAAATCCCGAGATATTTTCCAATTTGTCTATCTGATTCTCTACAATTATTCAATAATCTACTTAGAATTTTAATGTCAGAATTGTCCAATTTAGTATCTTACTCCATTTTTAATTATTAAGAAACAGATAATTCCATATAAAAATGTCTGTTATATTGGCACTAGACAACAAATACGTTAAATATCCGACAAAAATAGATTTTTCATGGAATATAGACTACGTCTAGCTAAAAGGATGCTATTTAATAAAAAAGGTAGTCTTATTGGAGCAGTTTTAGCTGTAACGATTGGAATCTTAGTTATCCATGTCAATTTTGTAATTTTTCAGGGTTTGTTTGATGCTATTGTTCGCGATATCAGCAATTATCGAAACGGAGATGTTCTTGTAACAGATGAAGCAGATTACATTGACAAGTCTGATTTAGCTTTGGTAAATTGGTTTGAGCGAATTCCATTTGTTCAAGGGGCAACACCGAGGTTGTCTTCTTCAGCTGAAATTAACATGACAAAAAACGGAAAACTAATTGAAGAAACTAGAGTTCCCGTTGTGGGAGTTGATCCAATCCGAGATGTAAAAGCATCTACAGCACATGAAACAGTAGCTGAAGGAACATATGTTATTAATCGAAATTCAGTAGTTTTAGGAAAAAATGTTGCAGAGGATCTTGGAGATGCGCAAGTTGGAGATAGTCTAAAACTGCTTATAGTTGATAGAACTGGTGAAGATCAAGTTAGGAGATTTAACGTTGCTGGGATTGTAAGGTCTCCTGGTGGTCAAGGTTTGGATTATAGTGTAGTTATGCATATTGATACCCTACGTGATATGATGGGTAGATCAGGTGAGTCTGGATCTTTTATGGTGAAACTAAATGATCCTACCAAAGCAACTGAAGTTAAAGAATTCTTTTTATCTGCTTTCCCTAATGATGATTTTATTGCTGAAACAATAGAAGAATCAGCAGAGGAACAATTAGCTGGTTTTAGATCTGGAATTGCAATGATAAATTTGATAGGTTACTTTGGTATGATGTCATCAGCATTTGCAATAGTTACAATACAAATGATGCTAGTAAACGGAAAAACACGAGAGATTGGAGTTATGAGGTCTATTGGTGCAAAACGAAAGGATATACTAATTATCTTTATTTTTCAAGGAATGATTATTGGCGCAATCGGTGCAGGAGTAGGTACAGCTGCCGGTTTAGGATATACAATTTATGCTAAAGAAACCAACATGTCCTTCATGAACAGCATTCCATTAGAAGTAAATTACAACTGGGAGAAAATAATTCAAACTGCCCTGTTGTCATTTTCGTTAGCTATTATTGCATCCTTGTATCCATCTTATAGAGCTACCAAGCTATTACCAGTGGAGGCGATGCGAACTGTCTAAGGTTCTTGAGGTTCATGATTTATCTAAAATCTATGGATCAGGAGAAAATCAAGTAAAAGCATTGGATAATGCATCATTTTCCATTGAAAAAGGACAATTTGTATTAATTGTAGGAAGTTCAGGTTCAGGCAAGTCTACACTTCTTAACATGATTGGACTTTTAGATCGTCCAACAAATGGTAAAGTTTTCATCGATGGAGTTGATACTACGAAACTTAGTGAGAATCAAATATCATCATTCAGGAACAAGAAATTAGGGTTTATTTTTCAATTTTCAAATTTACTTACTGATCTTACCGTTTTAGAAAATGTTTTACTGCCAAGGCAGATAGCAGGAACAAATGGAACTGCTGAAAAGGATGCTCGTGAACTATTAAAAACAGTAGGATTAGAGTCTCAAATGAATAAAAGGGCAAATAAAATTTCTGGAGGACAGGCGCAAAGAGTGGCTATCGCTAGGGGATTGATCAATAACCCATCCATTGTTTTAGCAGATGAACCAACGGGAAATTTAGATTCAGTAACCTCTGATAAAGTGGTTGAATTGATGAAATCAATGGCAAAAAAACTTAATCAAACTTTTGTTATTGTAACACACGAACCAGATAATTTTGGTAAGGTAGATAAAATAATTACAATCAAAGATGGGAAAGCATTTGAGGGAAATCAGCCTTCAGAACTGGAGGTAATGGCATGATTAATTCAAAAATAATTTTTTCAATTACAGTTTTAATGTTAACTTCATTTGCAATCGATAATTCTTTTGCACAAA
Source organism: Candidatus Nitrosopumilus sp. (assembly GCA_029863275.1). Taxonomy (GTDB): domain Archaea; phylum Thermoproteota; class Nitrososphaeria; order Nitrososphaerales; family Nitrosopumilaceae; genus Nitrosomaritimum. Next base: position 22,362 of record JAOTVS010000012.1, on the reverse strand, counting down.
TTAGTTCTGGTGGATTTGGTAATTCACCTTTTGAGCGAGATTTTGGAGATGTAAAATTTCTTGATGCATATTTTGGAACCTTAGACAAAAAAATTGAAGTTGGACCAGGTGATTCAAACGTACCATTTACAGTTGTATTTGCAAATGTAGGCACACAAGATATCACTGGAATTAGAGGCCAATTAGCCTTACCACTTGACTTTTCAGGCTCAGATGGTCCAGGATCAGCTGTTTTTGCTGATAGTGACTCTAATTCTCTTGCAGGGAATAATTTTGCCTTGACATTTTTTGTAAATATTGGCAACAATGCCCAAATTCAACAATATCCAGCTACAGTCAAGGTGGATTATTCAAGATTAAGAGAATCTGGTGTAAGGACATCTTTTTCTGAATTTAATTTCAAAGTCACAGGAGATAGTGTAATCAATGTGAAGGCTATGAATCCTTTCTTAACATCTCTAAAAACAAATGATGTAATTATTGAAATTTCAAATGATGGAACGGCACCAATTTCTAGTGTAGATATTGTTGCATCTAACACTCAAACAGAAATGGCATCAACCGCTTCTTCTACTACAAATATAGAAAATGTTGTTATTTTAGAGTCTAATTGGGATGTTGGAAATATTGATGCAATGTCTTCACGACAACTTACTGCAACAGTATACGTACCTGAAAATCTAAAGGGTGACACTTTACGAATTCCATTATTAATTTCCTATTATAATGCACATGGTGATTTACAAACAGTTGAAAAAATAGTTGATTTTTACATTAAAGGACTAATTGATCTTACAATTTATGGAATTGGGGTAATTGAATTATCAAGCACACAAATGATAATTGGAGAAATTATTAATGAAGGAAATGAAGATGCATTATTTAGTTTTGTTTCTCTAGAACCCATGGGTGAATCAAACATAAAAAAACAATCACAATTTATCGATGAGATTGAAATAGATTCTCCTGTACCATTTAACATACCTTTAGAATTTGATGGTGAGCCAAAATATGGAGAACATGATATCAAAATTACTGTACGATACAAGGATAATGTGAGAGATGAAGTTTTCATTCCCTATGAAACTACAATAATGATTGAAGAGCCAGCAAATGATGATCAGTCTGAAGATTATACAATGATGATCCTTATTCCAATTGTTATTGTAATTGCAGTAGTAATTTTTCTAATGCGTAGGCGCAAAAAAGAAGAAATTCAAACTAATTAAACAAGATTAAAAAAACCAAATTATTCAAAATAAAAAATGAATCATGTGAAATTTTATAATTCAAAATTTTCTAAATTAATATACATATCAACAAATCCAAATTCATGGAACTACATCAAAAACTGACAATATTAGGCATAGTTTTATTGATTTTTACATTTGTTATTCATACTTTTCATGAACAAAACCATCCTGGAGTAGGATTCAACTATGCATATGTAACTGGCATAGCCATGCTCCTAGTTTTTTCGATTAGTTTTATTTTATTTAATAAAGACAAACTTGGAAATACTAAATAATAATTTTAATTGGTAATTCAAAAAATATTAAAAAATGATAAAATCAAAAATTAATAAAAAATTTATTAAAAATAAAATTAATTTTACGGAACTGTTTTGGAATTTTTTTTATAGGCATAGATGATTCTAATATTCTCTTCTAATTTAACCGGATTTCCATCACAATTTTTATCAAGAAAATATTTCTCAACCTTTTTGGCTATTTCATCTGTATCTGCACCAAATGAAATCCAAATACCATTTTCGTCAACTTTATGTTTTTCAAATAATTCCTCATCTATGTCTTTTGCAATTCCAACATACCAATCAGAATAGTTCCCCTCAAATTTACTCATATACATTCTAATTCGTTTAACGAGTGTGTCATAATTCATTATATTATAATCCATACTTCAACACTATCTACAAAAATAAAATGTTTAAAAGTTATGTATAATTTATTTGACTTGTTAATTTTCTAATTGTATTCAAATTTTCTTTAATTAATAAAATTTAATTTTTTTTATGAGATACATCCCATAACCAAACAATTTCGTTTTTAGGGTTTTTTTCTTGATTAAATTTTTTTTTAAGCAATTAAAATTTGTTTCAAAATTTTAGATTTTAAGACGTTCAGAATCTTGATAAAGTTTTTTACAATTAAAATTATTAATTATCTCTCTATTTTTCTTCCATCAAGTATTCTACCGAAAAATATTTTGAGGCTGAATTTCATAACTAAGATTATAAACACTTATGGGATCTTGCGATCATGTTTGGGGATGAAATTGCAGTCCCAAAAGAATTACGGGAATTCATGATAGATGGAGCAGAAGAGACAGTTCTTGGACAAAAAAATGGTGCAAAAAAACAATATCGCTATGGTAAATTGCATATTAGAGAATATGAAGATAAATTTCTAGTTCACACTGATAAAATTGATCCTCGAGAAGATCCCTTGGGTCATCTATTTTATGATGCACCTGAAGTCATAGCAGGTATTGCATGCGCAGTTTTTGGAGGCACACAAATAACAAAATCATTATTCAAAAAAAATAAATCACAAAAATTTAACCCATCAGCAAGTATATCGTCTTCAATTATCATGGGATTTTTAGGATATGTTGTAACAAAAAAAATTAAAAATTATTTGGAGTAATTCTGATGTCAACGAAACGTACTGCTACTGTTTTAATTAAACTCCTCCCATCAATTTTGGCATTACGCAAAGATAGAAGAACTTGGGTTAAACAAGAAGGAAATGATATTGATACTGAAAGATATCGCAAAAATGCCCGTAAGGTTCTAAACACTTTCATTACCTTGGGCCCTGTTTACATAAAACTAGGACAATGGCTTTCCTCTAGGGCAGATATTTTACCTCAACCTTATTTGGAAGAATTAGCTAAACTACAAGACGAGGTCCCATCTGCTCCTTTTGAACAAGTAAAGCCAATAATTGAAAATGATCTTGGACCGATTGAGAAAAATTTTGATAAAATAGATCCCAACCCTATTTCTGGTGCATCATTAGGTCAAGTTTATCGTGGATCTATATCAGGTCAGCAAATTGTTGTGAAGGTCAAAAGACCAGGTATTGAAAAAGTAGTTGCAGAAGACCTTAAAGTTTTAAAAAAAATTCTTCCTCTTGCATTAAGATTTGTAGACCCAAACCTACGTTTTTCTGCAAATGCAATGCTTTCCCAATTCATTGAAACAATTCATGAGGAAATGGATTATACAATTGAATCCTCCAACCTTAAACAAATAAAACATGATATGAAAAAAAACAACAAGGTAGTAATTCCTGCAGTTTATGATGATTATTCCTCAAAAAATGTTTTAACTATGGAATATCTATCTGGAATCAAAATTACAAATGTGGAGGCTCTAGACGAGCAAGGCATAGATAGACAACAGCTAGTAATTGATGTTCATAAGGTATTTTTCACCATGTTACTTCGATATTCGTTATTTCATGCAGATCCTCACCCTGGAAATATTTCAGTCACCAATGAAGGAAAAATCATTCTTTATGACTACGGTATGGTTGGCAGATTAGATAATGAAACAAGATTGCAACTAATTCGACTTTATTTGGCTTTAATTGAAAAAGATCCGCCACGTACAGTCAATGCAATGAATGATCTTGGAATGCTTACTCCTGAATTTAATCGCTCAGTTATTGAAAAGGGAATTGAGCTTACAGTCAGGGCTATGCATGGAAAAAAACCTGATGAAATGGAAGTACAAAGTTTGATGGAACTTGCCAATAAAACAATGAGTAAATTTCCGTTTATTCTACCAAAAAATCTTGCCTTGTATATGAGAATGGCATCAATAATTGAGGGAATTTACAAACAACACAAAGTAGATTTTAAATTTATCAAAGTGTTACGAGAAATTTTAGAAGAAGAAAGTCTAATCAAGGATGCTTATATTGAAGAATTGAAATATTCATTTCAAAGATTTGCAAAATCAATTGATGCTACCATTTCTATTGCACCTGAATTAAAAAAATTCATTGATGAAAATAGATCAATTCAACTTTTAAATGCAAAACCAAAATCCAATATTCTACTTTCTGGTAGTATTATTTCAGCAGCAATTTTTCTGGGATCAGCAATTTTGTACTCTTCAAATGAAGTAGTTGGCATTACTGGATTAGTGGGTTCGCTAATCATAATGAGTATTTTTACTGTATTTAGAAAAAAATAACTATTCTATTTTAATATCTTTACCGTGTTTTTGAACGGGAATAATAATTGATAATACTCCTTGAGAATATTTTGCAGAACTTACCGTATTTTCATCATCCATAACATCAACTGGCAATCTTATTTTTTTATTAATTATGTTGGGCCTTTGGTTACAAATCATATTGCGGTTTTTCTCCTCTGAAATCTCTTTACATGCTTGAATAGATAAGATGTTTTCATCTAGTGATAATTTGATGTCTTTTTTATCAAATCCTGGAATATCGATAAATAAAGTCAATTTGTCATCTTCTAAATGCATATCGACTGGAGGTAAAACAAATTCATAGAATTCCCTTGATTTATTCCCAATTTCTTTCATCATTTCTTTTGCCATGGATTTAACAAGTCCCATTTTGCAATATATTCTAAATTTTTGGTTATAAACCTTGATAAGATTTATTTTATAATTTACACTTGAAACATAATTTTTTTTATTTTTACAATTAAATTAATTCATTTTACATTCAACCAGAATTTTTAGCATTTGCAGTATCTGCAATAATTAAAGTTTCAAATTTTTGTAAATTTTCTGATTCCAAATATCTTACATCTACTTCTACAGAATATTTGCCTCCTGAAACAAGATTTTGACGAACAAAATAATTTCCCTCCCAAAAACCTTTTGAATTTGTTTTACCTGTAAGATGTGCTAATTCGATTCCTTCAATATCACTCAATTTCACATCAATCTCTGCTTGATTGATTGCTCCAAGACTTTGAAAAAATTGTGGCTTAGGATTTATTGATTTATCAAAAACTTTAACCTCAATATCATAATTTTCATTCCAAAAAGTTCTGATATCTTGTTGAACTAAAACAATCATCTCTATAGGTATTAAGTTACTTTTAATTTCAGAAGAGACATCAGGTTCAATCGGAGTTGTTGCTAATTGAATAGCGTCTAATTGATTACTACCAATCAAATAACTATTGATTAAAAATTTATTATTTTCTAAACCTTTTGCATAAATTAAAATATTTTCAGAGTGAACAACAAATGAATTTCCCATTATTTTCGTTCTAGCGTTTTCAATTTCTATAATTTGATCTCCTATGACAAGCATTCCAGATTGCAATGTGGGAATTATACGATTAAACTTGGAGATTATATTTTCTCCAAAATCCAAAAATAAAACAATATCTCCATCCCAAGATTCTGCCAGCAAATTTTTGTTTTCAATATCTGCAACTCCAAAAACAGAATGAGGAACTAAAATCAGTAAACCTATTGAAATTGCAACAATTCTCTCCAAATCTATTTCACAATATAATGAATTTGTTTAAAAATTTTTAAAAAATACTTTATTTCCTTCTTTGTTGGAAATATTGATAGGATTTAGCTAAGTTTGTTAAACATCCTTGAACCTAAATTCAATTTTAAAAAATAAACCTTCAGAAAAGAGTTGTTTTTGAACGATAGGATCTATTTCTAGAAAAATTGCATTAATGATTAACGGTTAAGATTGGGGCATTATCTGCGGGTCCAAGGAATGGAATTTCTCAGGAAATGAAACTGCTACAATGTTATCTGAGCGTAAAAGTATTTTATCAAGAATTTTAGACTTTTTTTCAGTTATGTCTCTAGAATTAGTTAGAATTAAATTCATTCCAGAGTCAAAATCTTGAAGAGTTCCTTGTATTGTACCGTTATTTCTGAGTTTTATTTGGATAACCTTACCTAGAAAATCATTGAATATTCCATTTATTTCAGATGACATCTCCTGATTTCCAAAAATCTATTTGCTAATTTCCAAGAGAATATTCTCATCTTGCCATTGAATTTTATCTATATCTTCAAAATTATCCCTAATGTTTTGCTCAAATACTTCTAATGATTTTTCAAATTCATTCTTACTATACAAGGTAAAGGTGGAGTAGTGATTATTTTTGGCTTTGTTTACAAGACTGTTCAAATTAGATGTTCTATTATGCCCAAATACTTGGGTATGATCAATTTTCATTTCTGCTTTTTTAACTGCATATTGTAATTCATCAAATTCAAATAAACGATCCTCAATTTCTGCAAATAACGGAAAGTATTGTCCCCAAATATTTCTAGAATTTTGATTTCGCAATCGTGTGTAAATGAATGCATGACCGTCATCCTTTAGGCACTCATAAACTTCTGCCAAAAATCTTGGCAAATCAAAATGATGTATGGCATTAAACGTTACAATACAATCCATAGAATTACTTTCCAAAGGTAATTTGTTGGCATGTCCAGGTCTAGCACAAAAATTCAAAATATTGTTATCCTGCAAATAACTTTTCAAATATTTGATCATATCTTCATTGTAATCAATACAGTGAAGGAAACTATCATCATCTAATGATTTTAAAAGTTCAAAGGAATATCGCCCATCACCACAACCTACATCTGACATGGTATTTCCAGATTTTTTACGTAGGTGATTAATTATGTGCTCAATTGGATCCAAGTCAGTTGTTCTCAAGGCTTTATACTTTGGAGCAATTTCTGAAAAATGACTATTCGCTACATCAAAAATGGTTTCAGTCTTCATTTCCATAAAAAGACCCCCCATGTGAGAGCAACTAAGGCACCTATACCAGAATAATAAACTGAATAGTTTCTAATCTTGTGTACAGGTTTCAATTAGGCAATCACCGTTTTAGTTAAAGTCTTACACAAGTCTTTCCTACAAAACAAGCAGAAATATTCACATGTGAAATTTTTGCATCCACAGTCACAAGTACAGGTATAATCATTCATTAATTGAGCCCAGATAGACTTGAGTCTCTATGGCTCTAAATTGAATTGAATTCCAAAAAATCATTCTGTTATGTATTAACGGACTTGGCCTATAAACGAATGCAATCGGTTTGATTTTTTGTGTTTATTTTTTCATCTATGTTTTTTGCAACAGAAATTGGTTATTTTTATAAATTTCCTAGGCCACTATCAGCTGATATTTGTTCAAAATTATTGGTGTGACAATTAGGACAAACTCCCCTTGAAAATTTTCCAAGATAAACGGTTCCACAATCAGAACAAACTTTCAATTCTTTAACATCAATCATGTTAACAATAAAGAGGGTAAAGAATTAAGTATTTCTGAACAATGCCTAAACCTTTTCCAAAAACATCTCAAATAAAATGAAATTGGTGTTTTATTTCAATAATATTAGTTTTGGAAATAATAGGAGAGCTATGTTCTAACTCTAAACTTTACCAGATATGCTACAGTACCTGCAACTCCTCTAATTTGACCATAAACACACCAGAAAAGCGAATGTCCCAAATAGACTATGCACCATTCAAGACTTTAATATTATAATGAAGTAATTACATGTAATGGTAAATGTCTCTGAAGAAAAATTGTGTGTGTTAGTAAACTTATTGAATAAAGACAAGCTGAATTTAGAAAGCAATGTAACTAACCCAGATATTGAAGATGAAGACTTTGCAAGGAAAAGAAACGTGGGATGGTGGAGACTAGAAAAATCACAAATCGGAAGAAAAAATTTTGCTTAGATGGGTTTTAGATAACACCTAATCCTAAAAATAATTTTAAAAGTTTACTTTAGATCTTTTTTTAAAATATTATTTCATATGGTTGTAAGTTTGGTCAAAATCTCCTCAGAAAGCATATGGAAATTTTGACATGTGTATTAGTTGAACCATTTATGTTAAACCATTTCTAGTCTATTTTTGAATGATCAGATCATTTTGAGGATATGTTTAGATTCCTGAAACCAAAAAGGCGCCAATACCAATTCCCATTACAAGACCAAGTCCCATACAAATCAAATCAAACTTGATAATTTTTTTAAATGGTGCATGCACCATCATATTCCATCTACTTGCAGGTTTTGTTTGAGTTTTCAATAGTCTTTGTTTGTTACTTGCCTATAAGAACCGATGTATTCATAAAATATGATCACAATAAAATAATATATTTAGATTTTTTAACTTATGACGATTTTAAATTTTAAAAGTGTTCTTTACTTGATTTACTTTTTTTCCTTTCAAAAAAATAATTTTGATCACTAGAATTATTCTGTTGCTCTAAACCTTACCAAGATTACTCCAGCAATGCGATTACAAAGCCGTCAAAGGGACTTTGTGTTTTGGTCAAGACTCCAAAATTATTTTTCAAATTTTTAGAACAGTAGAGGTTTTCTGGATTTGATCATATTGGTTTGAGGGGTTCATAGAAGTGTTAACGAGTTTATCGACTCTCAGTAAAAAGAGTACCCCCACTTTTCAGGGTCAAAAGTCCTACTAATCCATATTATAACTCAGATTATGTGACGTGGGGATTTAGAAAAAGAAAAAAATCACTTATGGAAAGTGACATACGAGTTTCAAGTTTCCACTTGGTGTGATTACAGTTTGCCAGTCAGCAGTTGCGCCTTGTGATGTTGTGCCACAAAGTACTCCTGGGAACAAGGAATTGTCATCAGTATTCATCTTCACTGCTTTATCAGGGAAAGGTTCAGTTGCTGTTCCAGTACAAGTTAGTGTGCCTTTTGCTTTTGCATTGTTGGCAATAACTTCATGGCATTCAACTGGAACAATAGCACCGTTGTGATCCAGTGCACCACTGTTGAGTCCTTGAACTGTTGCTGGGACTGCAATTGCCGGAGCTATTGCGCTAAATCCCATAGCTACTGCAATCAATGTGATTGCAGTGATTGTTAATGATTTATTCATTAATCTTTGTTTGTTGCTGGCTATAAGAACCCGCGTATTCATAAAATATGATCATAAAAATAGAATATCATTAAAAATTATGAATTTATGATAATAATAAATCTTAAAAGTGCTCTTTATTTGATTTAATTTTCATCCTTTCCAAAAAAATAATTTCAAAATAACCATTTCATTAAATCCTATTCTAGGAAATAACTTCCTTGAAGGAATGGCGATATTATTTTGCAATGAGACTCTCAAAAAAATGCAGAGAAGATAGAGCATGCAGACATTGTGAGAGCGAGTGGTTTTTCTTTGCAACCATAAAATCAGACATCCTGTTTGATTTTTTACCTGAAGAAAGATGGCGAAGGAGAAGATCTGACCCTAATTGGATGAGAGGTAAAATTTCCAAAAAGTAATCTAAACTGGCTCACTTTTGCGCCTATCCTAGTCATGAGGGGTGGGTCTAAAAAGGGCGTAATTTTCAGCTGATAGTTCCTTTTTTGCAGTTTGTATTAATTTTACAATCCATTTTTCACGTTGGTAAATATTTTCAGTAAGATTTACTGATTTTTTTGATTTGGCCATCACTGACATGTTTTTGATATTCATGCCTCGGTGTTTGTAACAGACTTGTCAGTATCTTGATAGATTTTTAATCAATTAATTTCAATGGATTGTTAAGTTATGATTGTGGTAATAGAAGGTGGTGATCAAGCGGGAAAAAAAACCCAGACTGGACTATTACTGAGAGCCTTGAAAAAAAGAAAAATAAAGACTACAACCTTTAGCTTTCCTGATTATTCCACTCCTCTAGGCAAAGAAATTGCGAAATATCTTAGCGGGAAGAGAAAATTTCCTCCCCAAACAATTCATTGTCTTTTAGCAGCAAATAGATGGGAAAAACTAGACCAAATTTTACAAGCACAATTAAAAAATTCTGTTGTAATAATGAACAGATACTATCAGTCTAATTTAGTTTATGGACTTGCAAATGGGTTGAAACAGAAATGGTTAGAAAATTTAGATTCTGGTCTCCCAAAGGCCAATATGGTAATTTTACTCGATGTATCACAAAAGGAATCATTTCATAGAAAGAAAACAAAGCGTGATAAGTTTGAAAAAAATAAAGCATTTTTAATGAAAATATCAAAAATTTATCGAGATACTGCAAAGAAACAACGGTGGGAGATTATTGATGCATCTCAATCAAAAGAAGTAGTTCATGAAGAAATTTTGAAATCTTTCTCTAAAAAAATAGGATTATGAAAAAAAATTATTCTGATATTATCGATCCAATTCATGATTTTATTCGAGTTTACGATCACGAACTTGAAATTATAGATAATCCAATTTTTCAAAGATTAAGAAGAATTAGGCAACTTTCCGGAGCTCATCTTACATATCCATCGGCTCAACATACTAGGTTTGAGCATTCTCTTGGTGTAATGCATATTGCAAGTCAAGCTGGACAAGCATTAAAAGAAAAAGAGGTTTTAAAATCTCACGATATAGAAGTTCTTAGAGTTGCAGGACTTTTACATGATATAGGTCATGGACCGTTTTCGCATCTTTTTGAGGAAATAATTCAGAAAAAAAAAATCTCTCATGAGGATTTTGGTAAAAACCTTATTCTTAAATCGGTGATTGGCGACATATTAACAAAGAACGGTTATGACAAAAAATTAATTTCCGATATAGCTTTTGGTGATTCAAAATATCAATACCTAAATGAAATTGTCTCAGGATATCTAAGTGCAGACATGATGGATTATTTGTTACGTGATGGTTATTTTACTGGTGCAGAACATGCAAAGATTGACCACAAAAGACTTACACAATCACTTGATGTTCACAAGAAAAAGCTAGCTTTAGAAAAATCTGCACTTTACTCTTTTGAATCCATGATGCATTCTAGATATCAAATGTTCAAAGCAGTTTATTTTCATAAAACTGTAAGATCAGCAGAAGTAATGCTATTAGAAGCATTAAGATTATCGGATGATGAGTTTGGGTTTACTTCCTTTAAAATTGACGAATTTGTCAAACTCACCGATGAATATGTATTGTCCATGATTCTTTCCTCACTGTCACCAAAACTAAAAAGAGCAAGACAATTTGCCAAAGACTACCAAAATAGAAAATTACTAAAATGTGTTTATGAGAGAATTTTAACTAGCAAGACATTATTAGAAAAGACTAAAACAAACGAATTACGTTCATCTCTTTCCAAAAAATCCAAAGTTGATGAAAATGAAATCTTTGTTGATAGTTCTGTTACTCCTTCAATTCCATTAGCACCCTCTAAAAAAGAGTCAAAGCAAATTATTCTAACTACAAATGAAAATGGAAAAGCACAGGCTCAAGAAATGCCCATCTCAAAACTTCCTGTAGTTTCTGCAATATCAGGATTTATGAATATTTTAAGAATATACACACCTCAAAAAAGCAGAAAAAAAGTTGAAATTGCCGCAAAATCAATCTTGAATGACTTAAAATAATGAAAACAAGAATTGTGATAAAACTATCCGGACGAATTTTTGGTATGGATAATGTTAAACTCCTAAAAGATTATGCTACATTTCTAGTTAAAATAAGTAAGATCTGCCAACCAATTGTAGTTGCAGGTGGAGGAAACATTGCCCGACATTATATCTCTCACGCAAGATCTTCAGGAGCTGATGAATCAACCTTAGATGAACTTGGAATAGAAATTTCTAGACTAAATGCAAAACTTTTGATTTATGCCCTAAAAAACAAGGCATATTCACATCCGCCTACGACCTTACAGGAAGTAAAACATGCTGTTGATGATGGTTTGATTGTTGTAACTGGGGGTCTGCATCCTGGTCAAAGTACTAATGGAACAGCTGCATTAATTGCCGAAAAGATTAAAGCTGAACAATTCCTTAATGCAACGGACGTAGATGGAGTATATGATATGGATCCCAATAAATACAAAAAAGCAAAAAAATTCAAAAGAATTGAATTAAAAAATCTAAAAAATATGTTAGTTCACGAAGATTCTATCGCTGGAGGATATGATTTGATGGATATTGTTGCGTTAAAAATTATTGAAAGATCAAAAATAAATACACGAATTTTAAAGGCAGATATCAAAATTATCGAAAAAGCTATTAAAGGTGCAGACGTAGGAACAAAAATAACTCTACCTTAAAAAATTATTCTTCAGATTCATTTTGAATAGCAGGACGGTCTTCAGTCCAAATTTTAATACCAGGTTTTGGATATTCAGGCATTCCTGATTCTCTTAATTTTTTAAAAATTCCCAGCGCTTCTTTTTTTTCAACTGCTTTTGATTGTGCTTTGGTAAAACCATCTTTATCTACAATTACTGCAACATACCCGCTTTCGGATTGTATCACTGCTGTAAAGTCTTCTTCACCAACAGGAAAGAATTTCCCATCTATTTTTTTTGTTGTAAGTGTAAGCATTCCAAATCCGGCCACTTCAAATAATTTCATTTGAGATTTACTAGCTCGAATTTTCCCTTGTTGTACTGCCTGAAAATATTGCACAATAATTTTTCTTTATAATGGTATAATAACTATCTCAACATTTAAGATATCATGGAGTTATGTTATTTTATTGAACCCTAAAATTTTTGTGGTTGCCGCAATTGTCATTTTGGCAGGAATATTAGGAGTTATTTTCACGATGACCTCTACAAGTGATACTTTTGATGGTGGTTCTTCTCAAGAACTGCCAAATCAAGTAGAACCAATTTCGATTAATTTAGAAGAAGTTTCAATTCTGCAAGTTACAGATAGAGCAGCAGTCCTTGAAATTCAATTCAAACTCGATAATCCAAACGCTCGATCTGTAATTGCTCAGCTTTTACAATATTCATTATACGCAGTAAATGGATCCGAAGAACTCAAAATTGCTTCGGGTCAAATTGGAAGTAGGCCAGAAGGTATGGTAGATGGATCTAATTACTATACGTTACTTAGCAACAATTCCATTGTATTGAAAGATAAAATAACTCTCGAATTTCCAGGAAATGATCCAGAATTAATGCTCATTCTTGAGAACAATGATCAAATATGGAGAGCTGAAGGGGACGTTATTTTTAATCTCAGTTCGATGACTAGTGGACAAGAAAACGAAGTTCATTTTGAATCTACGCTGTAAGACAACCATTATAATATTGTATCATAAAATTTGAAAATTATGATAATTTGTTTTTAGGATAAATATATTGACAAAGTTATAAAAGCCCCTAGAGATGTTTTTTATCAAATGGCAGAAGCAGGTATGGCCGCATTTGGCGCAGCAGCAGGAGTTGCAATTGCATTAGCAGTTGTATGCTTTGCATTACGTGGTAAAGGACATCCAGAACCACTAGATTAACCAAAGGAATTTTTCCTTTACAATATTTTTAATTTAATTTTCTTTTGATAATCCTAGCATTTCAGATAACGAGAGTTGTTTTGAGGTATTTTTCTTGATAAAACATCTTTCGTAATATTGGCAATCCAAACAATTGTGGGAGGGCTCTAAAATTGGAGTTTTTTGTTCACTTAGAAGATCACTTAGAACTCTAACTCGTCTAATTACTTCTTCAAACATTTTTTTATCACGAGTTAATGAAAAAGTAAACTCTTCTCTATCACTTGTAATGTAAATTATCATTCCATCAGTTTTATCATAAATCCACAAACAGGCATTGAGATACAGTAGATCTTCTGCATGTGGAGATTCGGGAGTAGTATGACTTGGTCTAAACAAGATGATATTATCATCCACCATCATGTCTGCTTGGCCCTTTAAAATAACATCATCAATTTTAAACTTTTTTGATTTACTGCCATATTCTAATTTTCGAAGTAATCCACTTAAAAGATCGTTGAATCCCCTTCGTTGAATTTCCTTTGGATCAATTCTATCATAATAAGATCGTCGTAAACATTGAACTACCTCTGTTAGATTTATGGTTTTAAAATCATCTGCATCGATCTCTATTTCTAATTCTCTACCAATCGAGTCGACTGCATTTTTAATAGTGTTCCTGAAATCTCTATCACCCATCATGATAAATCAACTAATTATGATGATCCTTATAGATTAATTCATAATTTTGGTTAGAAATCTTGATATTCTGCCCGAGAAGGCTAGGGTCACAAAATGAGTGCTAAATCCTAGCACTGCACCTAGCACAAGATTTCCTGTACTATAATAAATTCCGAGAAAAAGACTCAAGGCTGGAATTGTGAAAATCATTGCTAAAAAAGTACTAATCCAGATTGTATTAATTATTACTTCAGCAGGAATTTTCTTTTTGTTAGGAGAGTTAACCATTTTGGGGCTTAATCTTCTTCAAGAATCAGTTTGGACATTGTAATTTCAGTAGGGATTTTTTGCTCCACTGCATAAGCAATAGCTGCCAAGTTTCTTACCTCAAAAGCGGTCAATTTTGTAATACCGATGATTGTTGCAAAACTGAACATTTTTGTAAATGATCTCAACGAGGATTGATAAATTTCTAATTCAAAAGCCCTTTCAAATTCTGCTATTGCATCCAATTCATTTTCAGCTTCTGGAATAAGACTCTTGTATCTAGTGGTAGTTAATTCGTTAAAAGCATATCTAATTGTTGCCGCACTTATCATTCTACCAAGTAATTCCTTTGATGCACTCGGAGTAGCTGATACAATCAAATCATTGACTTGATCTTCTTCTAGACCCCAGAATTTTCCTCTAATTACACTTAGTAAATTATAAAAATCAATATCCATCCCAATCAATTTTGTAACTTCTGTTTCTCGACTATTTTTAATTGCAAGTCCCAACTGTTGATACAAAATTTTATCAAAATAAAGGTCAAAAATCTGGATATTCTTTTTATCATTATAAAGTGCTGCAGCTTTGGCAATCTCTTCTCCAAATTTCCCAGAGCTTAAACTTGCGACTGTCTCCTCCAAATCTTTTGCAACCAACGCCTTAACCACAATATCTCGTTGTTTGATAAGTTCTTCAGCATGAAGATTGATATGAGATTCAATTTCTTCTTGAGATTTTCCTAAAACTTTTCCCTTTAGTACTGATTTTAGGTTGGAAATAATAAATTTCATGTAATATGCATTAAAGATGATTTTATCTCCAGATGTTTTAGATATGGAATAATGAACATCAGCTAAATGCCCTCTTAGGGCATTTTCAATTTTCTGAGAAGTATATGGTTTTTGAACATCAGAAATTGAATCTCCATAAATCGTATTTTTGATTCTAGTCATCAATTCCTCCAAATCCCTAGATTCAGACAATGTTTGGAAATCGGCTTTTTTTAGTAGTTTTCCTCTTTTGCTGTAAGACTTTACAGAAGCATAGACATTCTTTGAACCCATTTCGATAAGCCTTATTGCATAACTGATTTTAATGTTTGGCGATTCATTCGTAAATAACTCAATTTTCAGGTAATTTCGTTGAGCAGCCTTATGGCCTCATCTTTTTCCTGCTTTGATAGTTTCAAAAATGCCTCTATAATCTCTTTTTGAATAATCAACGATTCATCTGAGATATTTTTTAGTTTTGAGAAATCAAATGGAAGTAGTTCTGCAATTTCATCATCACAAAATGCCTTTACATATTTTTGAAAAATTGAATAAGTAAAATTTGGACTAGTGCGAGATAAATTAATTAAAATTTTTTCAAAACTTTTCTCATTGGGATTTCCTTCTAAGAAAAATTCCTTTAGTAATTTTTCTTTGTTTTCCACTTCCTTTATTGAAAGAGCAATTAAAACCCCTTTTCTGGTTAAATGGTAAAAAGGAATCCCTATTTCCTGCAGGGCCTTGGGACCACGTTTTAGAGGCAATCTGCCGTCTTCTTCTGCAATACCCATGGGAAGCAAAATCTCATCAAGATCCCTGAAAATTCCAGAGTAAATATTCTTCCAGATATTTCCTTGACCTTTGGCAATTTTTTGAGATATACCAGTTCTTGTCCTTTCTGCAGGATTTGCATTACTTGATAAGATATGTATGATGGATCTCTGTCTCTTTGCCTCACCGGTAAGACTATTGTCCTTAGTCTTGAAGGTGTCAAATATCGATAATTTTGTGGTTGATTTTACCTTCATTCATTCACACCATAACATAATTTTCAATTTCTATGATACTATCAAAATATACTAAAATATAATAATTTACTTTTTTACCAATTTTGTTGTCTTAACCCTTATATAATTTTCAATTTCGATTAAAACAATGAATTCTAGGAACCACAAGTATGCTCTATTACTTGTGGCCGCAGTAGCCATTACAGCAACTGGGGCAATGTCACAAGCATTTGCCCAAAGTGTTGACGATGGTATGGATGGATATGTTAAAGGAACCAGTGGAATTTACACCGGTAACCCTAACGAATGTTGGTATGATGACGGCGAAGGTGGCTATCTACCATGTATGATCGATACAGGTGATACAGCATGGATGCTTACCGCAACGTCAATGGTACTATTGATGTCTCCAGGAGTCGGATTCTTTTATGGCGGTCTAGCCAGATCAAAGAATATCGTAAACGTACTTGGTATGACCCTTGTAGTTATGGGGTTAATGTCAGTACAATGGATCCTATGGGGATATTCGTTAGCATTTGCACCAAACGCAGATGAAGGGGCCAATTTATTCATGGGAAGTCTTGATTATGCAGGCTTCAACATGGTATCAGCATGGGCACCATTAGGTGAAGTAGGCCCATGTCATGACACATGGTCAGCCGCGTACCAAATGAATGAATTTAAGGAAGGCGACTATTGTAGTCAAGGTTGGCCTGGTACAGTTCCACATCAGTTATTTGCAATGTTCCAAGCTACATTCGCAATCATTACACCAGTTCTAATCATTGGTGGATTAATTGACAGAATGAAGTTTAGCGCATTGGTCATATTCGTACTCATATGGGGAACCTTCGTTTACGATCCAATAGCACACTGGGTCTGGGGAGGTGGTTTCATAGGAGGAGGTGCATTAGACCTTGATCCAGAACTATCACCATCGTATGCATTAGACTTTGCAGGTGGTACTGTTGTACACATTTCTTCAGGATTTTCTGCATTGGCAGGAGCCTTGATCCTAGGTAGAAGATTAGGATATGGCAAAGTGCCAATGGAGCCACACAACATTCCAATGGTTGTCCTCGGAGCAGGAATACTATGGTTTGGATGGTTTGGTTTCAATGCAGGAAGTGAAGTAATGGTAGACGGCATTACCGTAAGCGCATGGACTGTTACAAATACCGCAACAGGCATGGCTGCAGTTACTTGGATATTAGTATCCTGGGCACATACAGGAAAACCAAGTGTTGTAGGAGCAGCTTCAGGTGCAGTAGCAGGCTTAGTAGCAATCACACCAGCCTCTGGTTGGGTTGGTCCTATGGCAGCTATAATTATCGGTATTGCAGCTGGAACTATCTGTTATGCAAGTATATCATTCAAGAATGCCCGTAAATGGGACGACGCATTAGATGTATGGGGAGTACACGGAATGGGTGGTCTTACTGGTGCAATTTTGACTGGTACATTAGCTAGCCCACACGTCTGGGATACCGGAGATGGTATAGGCGCATGGACTGGTACAGCAGAAGGTATGGAACAGCAAGCAATTAGCATCATCGCAGCATTTGTCTCAGTGGCTTATGCATTTGGTGTTACCGTTGTAATCCTAAAAGTAATGGATGCCGTTTGGCCTGGCGGAATCAGAGTCACTCCAAAAGAAGAGGAGATTGGTCTCGATTTGGCACAGCACGGAGAAAGAGCATACGTAAACGAATAGAAAATCACTTTTCTTTTCTTTTTATTTTTCAATCCAAATCATTTTACCTTCAAAATATTTACCCTAAACATGCTAATTTCAACCACAGAACTGAATTCAATTTTGAATGATTCACAAACCCTGATAATTGATACCCGCTCATTTAAAGAATACTCTGAAGGGCATATTCCCGGAGCAGTAAATTTGGATCTATTTGCTTTCCACTGGATTGATACTTCAAAGGAAGGTATCACTAATTTCAACAGACAAACCCAGATTCTACTTTCATTTGTTGGGGTTACTGAGGATAAAAAAATTGTCTTTTATGATGAAGTATCTGGAATGTTAGCTGCCAGAGGAGTTTGGATGTTAATGTATTTTTCACATCCAGATACTGTAATGCTAAATGGCGGTATGAAAAAATGGCGACAAGATAAAATGAAAATTGAAACCACACCAAACAGCTTTGAGCCATCACAATATTCTGGCAAAATTAATTCCTCCATTATTTCTGGATTTGAAAATATTCGTGATAATATAGATAATCTTTCAATACTTGATGCAAGATCTGAAGGAGAATACAATGGAACAACAGTGAGAGCAGCTCAGCGTGGCCATATTCCAAATTCCATCAACATTGATTGGAATCTCAACCTAAAGGAAGATGGATCTTTCAAAGATGATTCTGAATTGTTAAAATTATATGATATTCCAAAGAACTCTAAAATCGTTACTTATTGTCAAGGAGCATATAGAGCTGCAAACTCATTTTTGGTATTAAAAAAATTAGGATTTGAGAACGTACAAGTATATCTTGGCTCATGGGGAGAATGGGGAAATCGTTTAGATCTTCCAGTTGAAAAATAAAAACTCAAAATTTTATACATTATTTTTTTAAATTTAATTTTATGATATAGATTTTTTATGCGATAAAATCACTTTTTTTTCCAGATAAAATTATTGTAAATTAATTCTTGTCTAAGTTGAGCAAATGGTTGTGCTCCATCACCGTACCACTTGGTAAAGAATTCATACAAATGCAACCTGAGTGACTGGATATACACAATCAATCCTTCGATCATCATTATTCCCAGGTTTCCTCCAATAATCATAGCCATCGCTGCCCCAGATTCTGCACCACCTAAAGATGAAAATGCGTTATTTACAGTCAATAATAACGCCGTGTGAACAAGCAGCATAATTCCTAACCGAGCATAACTAATAGTATGAGCTAAACTTTCAACTGTTTTTCCCAGAAATACTTCCATTACTACACTTGCAGGATCTCCTCCGTCTTCGGGATGTTTCTTTGCATGCAAAATTCCTCCTACCATCATTAAAATCATTGATGCAATTACAATAACTACTGCAATCCTCGTAATAATCCAAACTTGGGCCCAATCACCTAGAAAAACTGTAACCCAGGGGACTGCTTCTGTATGCACTCTTGAATACATATTCATCACATCATAGTTTGAACCAATTGCACACATCATTATTACAACAATTCCTCCATAGAGTGTAAGATTTGGAATTGCCTCCATGTACAACACTAATTTTTGACCAGTTTGAGCTAATCTTTGCATCCTCAAAACCATTGCCCAAACTAGGTGAACAATTCCAAGGAATAATGAGACTTTTAGTATGTTGATTACTTGATCAAATGTAAGTTCTGCAACAGAAAGAATTCCAACAATCCAACTTGCAGAATAAAGTGCTCCTCCTTCTTCTAATAGACCTTCAAAGGGGCCCATGTGATCCAAGTGATATCCAAACATCTCACCGGTACCAACACCTGCTATAGCTGCTGATGCACCAGAAATTGCAATTAACATTCCCCACCTTGAAAGATCACCTTTTCCTTTAACTTTGAATAACAATCCTAATCCCATCAACAAAAGACCATGACCCATATCTGCAAACATTAATCCGTAAAAGATTGGCCACATTAGAGCAATCATCGGAGTTGGATCTGGTTCTCCTTTCTTGGGAATTCCTTGACTTTTTGTAATCACTTCAAATGTTCTTACGAATCTTTTATTATCAAACAGGGTTGGTAACTCGTTGACTAATTTTGGATCAGTTACCTCCTCTACAATTGATGTCCATTGTTTGGTTGAATCCTGAAATTTGTTTTCCATTTTTTTTGGGATAAATCCTTGAATAACTGCAAAATGTTTAGTTCCACCAGGTTTCCTTAAACTTTCAAGAACATCTTTTGCAACAAGAGCCTTCTCGTGAATCGATAAAATATCCCGTCTAAGACTTTTTTTAATTCCTGCAATTTGTTTATTAATTGAAGCCTGTTTTGTTGTTAATTCTTTTATTTTTGTTGTTGCTGTTTCATAAGCTTCACTTGGAATTTGAGGCATTCCTTGTGGAATTGTAAATACATTTGAATTAAAACTTCTAAGAACCTTTAGTACTTTTTCGGAATCTTCTGAATCAGAAATTATTAACAAAGCAGATTTTTCTTTATTCTCTAAATCATATTTGTAAATGGTAATATTCTCAAGGGAGCGGCTAATTTCCTCAAAGTCTGAAGAATTGATAACAAAAAGATTTGTGTAAAAATACTTCATTAACCCAAATCCAGACAAATCTATTTTCATTTTTTTGACTACTTCCAAGGTTTCTTTAAGAGATGTAAATTCCTCAATTGCCAATTTAGTATTTGCAGCCTCTTCTAAGAGTTCAGCTGGTTTGTCAATAATTGAAGGTGCAGTCTCTTTAAGATAATTTACCATATCTTCAATTTCATAAACTTCATAATCTTTCTTTTTGATTACAGTGCCTTTGAAAAGTATCTCCATAATTCCAACAATTGGTGGAATTCCTAGACCCTTTACCACATCATCAATTGACTGGAAGGATTTTTGTGCTTCTAAAAGCAGATCATCGATTTCAGGAGTTACAAGATCATTGTCTGTTTCAATTTTATGAAACCATTCAAATTCAGTTAGTCTGGAAATTGCTCTAGGAGATTCACTTCTTGGTAAAATAACAGTTCCAAGTTTTAGATCGGCTGTAGCCAAGATAATCAAGTGACTTTTTCTTTGATTTTAATATCTTTCTGATTTGATCGTTCCCAAACATTAAAATCTATTATCGAGTCAACGCCTCACATTGGTATCTGATTCTGCGCTAGAGCATACTATCGATAAAATTCTTGGTCAAACAGAATCAAATATTTTATCTAGTCTTGACTCAGCACTAACTGAATCTAAACAAAAACTGGAAGATTCGAATGTCATATTGGGTCAAGAATATGACCAAATTATCTCTAATGGCAAGAAAGAGGCAGATAAAATTGAAAAACAGATTATTGGTAGCGCAGATCTTGAAGCCAGGAACAAACAGCTAATGACAGTAGAAGAATCAATTCATAAAGTGTTTGCAAAGGCAGTAGCAGAAATTGCAAATAAAGATCGTAGTGGAGATTATTCAAATTTAATAAAATCCCTTTTAGACGAATCAACCAAAAATTTGGGAACTTCAGAAATCATTATTTTTACAAATTCAAAAGATAAAGAAACAGTTCAATCTATTTTATCTCAATATCCAGGAGCTGAGCTTTCATCTGAAACAATTGATTGTCTCGGAGGTGTAAAAGTAAAGTCAAAACATGGGGCTATGACATTTGATAATACTCTTGATGCTAAAATTGAACGATTGAAGCCTTTAATTAGGAAAGACATTGCAACCCAATTCGGAGTAGGTATCTAGATGGCAGCACAAGGTAGAATTGTTTGGGTAAGCGGTCCAGCTGTTAGGGCAGATGGGATGTCTGATGCAAAAATGTATGAGACTGTCACTGTTGGAAATTCAAAACTCGTAGGTGAAGTTATTAGACTTACAGGAGATGTTGCATTTATTCAAGTCTATGAATCAACAAGTGGATTGAAACCCGGTGAGCCTGTAATTGGCACTGGAAATCCGCTTAGTGTTTTATTAGGTCCAGGAATAATTGGACAAATTTATGACGGAATTCAAAGACCGCTAAAAGAATTATCAAAAGCCTCAGGTTCCTTCATTGGAAGAGGTATTACAACGACCCCCGTAGATATGACTAAAAATTATCACTTTGTTCCAACAGTTAGTGTTGGTGATGAAGTTTCTGCTGGAAGTGTAATAGGCACTGTTCAAGAAACAGACTTGATCGAGCATTCTATTATGGTTCCCCCTGATCACAAAGGTGGAAAAATTACAACTATCGTAAGTGAAGGAGATTATAATTTAGAAACTGAAATGGCAGTAACTGAAAAAGATGGTCAAACTATTCCTCTTAAGATGTATCACAAATGGCCTGTTAGAAAACCACGTCCATTCTTAAAACGATATGACCCTACTGTTCCTCTTTTAACAGGACAACGTGTTATTGATACATTCTTCCCAATTGCCAAAGGTGGAACTGGTTCAATACCAGGTGCTTTTGGAACTGGGAAAACGGTAACTCTACACCAAATTGCAAAGTGGGCTGATTCCCAAGTTGTTGTTTACATCGGATGCGGTGAGAGAGGAAATGAAATGACCGAAGTTCTTGTTGAATTTCCAGAACTCAAAGATCCAAGAACTGGGAAACCACTAATGGATAGAACTGTTTTGGTTGCAAATACTAGTAACATGCCAGTGGCAGCAAGAGAGGCTAGTATCTACACTGGTGTA
>JAOTVS010000100.1 GCA_029863275.1 Candidatus Nitrosopumilus sp. | reverse complement strand
GCTTGTAATTCCTGCAAACTCTACTCTAAGTGTTAAACCGACAAACAACTTACAAGTCATACTTGGATCTGGTGTACTAATTGAATCAGGTGGCTCGTTTAAAATACAGCCTGCACCACCTCAAAGTGCTAGTGTTAGCATTCCTCAGGGAACTTTTACTCCGGGATGTGAACTTACAAACGAATGTTTCATTCCATATGAGGTAACAATCGGTGTTGGCGGAACTGTTACCTGGACAAATAATGATTCTGCGCATCATACTGTAACTTCTGGAAGTCCAGGGGGCGGACCATCGGGGGAATTTAATAGTAATCTGTTTCCACCGGAAACAACTTTTGAACACACATTTGATACAACTGGTGACTATCCCTACTTTTGTTTAGTACACCCTTGGCAATCGGGAATAGTTACAGTACAATAATTCATTTTATGAGAATTGCCGGTGCTGGAGTAATCTTGGTAAAGGTTAGAGCAAACAAAAATTAATTTTTTCAAATTCTAAATCGTAGAGTTTGGAATCTCGATATCTTTTAAAAACGTGGAAAAATTAAATTTATTTTCAAACTCTTTCCAATATTGCTCCATCAATTCTCTATACTCTTTTAAGGTAATTTTGGTCATCTCTCTTTTATGTATACCATATCCTTTGAAGGAAATGGTTCTATTTGGACAAATCTTTCCATTCATCCAATCTTTCATATCAAAATAATAAATTACAGATTCTTGATTTTTAAAATCAACATCATTATCAAATCCAAAAACAAGAAAGTGACATCTTCCATCAACATTTAGTTTTTGATACATGTTCTCAAAAGTAATAATCTGTCCTTGCGGAATTTTAATCCAGTTATTGTTCAGAGTTTTGTTTTCCATTACAATAAAGCCACCTCTATGTTCAATCACCCAATCAATGTCAGTCCCACCAGTGGTCTTCATTCCTTCAAGAATTAACCCACCAAGTTTGGCCTTGTCTTCTAGGAATTTTTTATTGTCAGTAATGGTATGTTTAGGTGTAAATTCCATTCAATAAACTTGGAGATTTTTTGAACTTAAGATTGATGTAGATTAATTTGAACAATTTTTTGAAAACGGAATACTAGTCTTTGTTTGTTCGAAGTTTCACTAGGTAAATTCCAGCGCCTACAACTCCTGCCACTGCTGGTACCATCCATATCATACTTCCAAGGCCTGCTATTACTAGTGCTGATGAGTCAACAGATAGAAGTTCTCCTGCTACAGGAGTTGGTCCATCTTCAGGTTCTGCCGAAGCATTTGATATTTCGGCTCTAAATCCTGAAATGACACCTACATCTTGGACGATAAATTCAAGTGTATTGATTCCAGGTTGAAATCCTGAATTAATTGAAAAAGGAGATAACACAGCAAAACCACTCCCTGAAAGCCCTGTTGAAATACCATTTAGTTCAATATCTACTAGAGAATTATCAGTTCCAATTAACATATCAATTTGTGCAGTGGAAGGATCCAGTCCTGTTAAATCAAATGTAGTGATAAATGTTCTAATGACATTAGTTGGTTGACCGTCAGCTTGTTGCCAAACCCATTGTGAGTTTGCACCATTTGGAACATAACTACCTGGAATGGCAGTCATTACAACGGCTGGACCAGGTCCAGTTTCTACATAATTATAATGTGGATCAGGACTACCCAATGATAAGGGGTCTCCAATAATATCCAATCCAGTACCAAACAACGAGGGTATGGGAGCTGCAAATGCCGGACTGCTCATCCCTGCAACTAAGATTAAAGATAAAGTTCCTGCTAAAAGTTTCTTAGAATAATTAAAAACCACTAGTATTTTGTAAAATTATTAGTTTAATACTGTTATGTGGATAAAGTCTAGATTACCTATTTCATAATTTGAAAAATTAAAGTGAAGACTTTATTGAAATTTTGAATTTTACAACAAATCATACTATCGTCCTACGTTAGTCTCTCTGGAAAAATCACGCACAAAAGGGGGGATTGCCTTTTTACGGACAGTCGATAAATTCGTTAACACCTTAGATAGAGTTTTTTCATAATAACCAATAGATCATAAATCATTTTTTCATAGGTCAACTATGTATCGAATAAAGGCCGTAAAGAAAGGTGTAGATGTGATTCTATTTAGAGAAACAAGCAATCATTTCATTACTGATTGGTTCGAGTGATTATTTTTTAAAAAAGATGATTAGGATAAAAAAATTAATCATCTTATCATAAGAATAAAGTAAGGATAGTAAGCCTAGTAGGTATTAGACTTCTTTTTAGAGACAAAGATTCTATCTAAAAAATAGAATTCAGTCAACATTAGTGTAGTGAAGGATTGACAAACATATGATTCCAAACTATTTTTATAGCGTAATTGAGCCTAGATGGATTAAAAAAACTACAAAATTAATGATTTTGTTGTTTTTT
>JAOTVS010000011.1 GCA_029863275.1 Candidatus Nitrosopumilus sp. | reverse complement strand
AGAAAGATACTGAGATTGGGCAGTTAGATGGATTAGTAAAACAGAAAGATACTGAGATTGGGCAGTTAGATGGATTAGTAAAACAGAAAGATACTGAGAATGGGCAGTTAGATCAGCTAAATGAAAATATGAAACATGAGATAATCTATTTGCGCGATGAATTACAATATATTAAAAATAGCATTATTTTTAAAACGATCAATCGCATAACAAAAAAATTTGACCAAGTGTTTCCAAATAATTCACGGCGTGGAGATTTTAAAAAAATTTTAACGACTAGTGTAATAGTATTGGATGAAAAAGGGGTAAAACAGTATATCTCTGATGTCAAGACAAAGATTGACAGACGTGAATTTAAAGTTCTATCAGAAATGAAATTTTCAGAAGAAGCTGAAATTGAATTATTTGAAAATGTTAAGAAAAACAAAAAACAGAGATTAAAATTAAAATCTCATACCCGTAACGAATTAGAGAATGATGAATTTATAATTGATGAAAATTCAAATAATTTAAAATAGATTCACATGTCAAAAGAACAAATTTCCATTTGTACGATAATTTCTAAAAATTATTTAGCTCATGCTCGTGTTCTAACAGATTCGTTCCTGAAAAATAATTCAAACGGGAGAGTATTTGTTCTATTAACTGATACGCTAGAAGAAAGATTCGATCCAAAAAAAGAAAAATTTACTTTATTTAACATTGAAGACATAAAAATAGAAAATCTCAAATCCTTTTGTTTCAAATATACAATATTAGAACGAAACACAGGGATAAAGGCTAGTTTTCTAAAATTTCTTTTAAATCGATATAATTTAAAAAAAATTGCATATTTTGATCCGGATATATTTTTCACAAATAGTTTAGAAAACTTATGGAAAGTTTTGGATAAAAAATCCATTTTACTGACTCCACATATTACTGAACATATTAAAGATGATAAAAGACCTACAGAATCTGAAATTACCAATTCTGGTATATACAATTTAGGATTTATTGGAATTTCAAATTCTGAATCAGCTAAAAAATTTCTTGATTGGTGGGAATCAAAATTATTAGAATTTGGTTTTAATGATGTTAAAAAAGGAATGTTTACGGATCAAAAATGGGTAGATGAAGTACCTTCAAAATTTAAAGATGTTTTCATAATTAATCACCCAGGTTACAATGTTGCTTATTGGAATCTTATGCAAAGAACTGTGAAGGTTAGTGGGGGTAAAATATCTGTAAATGGAAAACCGATGTATTTTTTTCATTTTAGTGGATTTGTAGTAGAGGATATTGAAAAAGTATCAAAACACCAAAATAGATTTACCTTATCAAATCTAAAAAATTTAAGACCTTTCTTTGAATTGTATAGGGATCTGTTAATTGAAAAGGAATATTTTAAGACAAAAAAATGGAAATGCAAATTTGATTATTTTGATAACGGGATTAAAATTCCAGAAGAAGCTAGAAAAATTTTTGTTGATACAATAAATAATAACCAAAATTTTAAAAATCCATTTTCAACAAATGAGTTAAATTCATTTTTAAATTATCTTAATGAAAATATTGATGATAAACAGCCATACATTAGTAGACTTTGGTTCAAGATTTATCAAGAGAGAGAAGATCTCAAACATCATTTCCCAGATCCGTTGGATCAAAACAGGAATGAGTTTGCTGAATGGATAAAGAATTCTTTAAAAAATGAATACAAATTAGATAAAGTTTTTTGTTATCCAGAGAATCAGAAAGAAAATTATTTGGTATCTATTAAACCTGAGATTAAAAATAATTTTATTTCCCAGAACGGAAATAAATTACATTTAGATAAAAGAGGAATCAATGTTGCAGGATATTTTAAGGGTGAATTTGGGGTTGCTGAAGCTGCAAGAAATTATGTTAAATCTATCAGCAAGGTGAATATTCCCTTTGTTTTAAATAATATTAATTCTCCTGCACACAGAAATAATGATAAAACATTTAACAAATTCGAAAATGAAAATCCCTTTCCTGTAAATTTAATTTGCGTTAATGCTGATCAATCAGAATTTTTTTACAATACTAAGGGAAGTGAATATTTTAAAAATAAATACAACATAGCCGTTTGGTTTTGGGAAATTGCAGATTTCCCAAAAAAATGGATGAATAGTTTCAACTATTTTGATGAAATTTGGGTCGCAAGTAATTTTATTGCAAATTCCTTATCAAAAATATCCCCAATACCTGTTGTAAAAATTGAAAGTCCTTTTGAGATTGATGAAACAAAGATGATTTCTGACAAGTCAAAATTTGGTTTTGAGGAAGATGAATTTCTGTTTTTATTTATATTTGATTATAATAGTATTTTTGAGAGAAAAAATCCCTTAGCTATAATTGAAGCCTTTAAAAGATCTTTTAAAGAAAACGAGAAGGTTCGTTTAGTAATTAAATGTACAAATGGGGATAAATTTCCTGAAAAAAACAAAAAACTGGTAAAAGATTGTGGAGTGAAAAACATTACTCTTCTTGATAAATATTTAGACAGAAATGAATTATTGGTGCTAATAGCATCTTGTGATTGCTATATTTCTTTACATAGAGGTGAAGGACTAGGATTAACTATTGCTGAGGCAATGTATGCAAAAAAACCAGTGATTGCCACACATTACGGAGGAAATACAGATTTTATGAATTTGAACAATAGTTATCCTGTAAAATACAAGTTAGTAAAATTAGAAAAAGATTATGAACCTTATCAAAAAGGAAGTGTTTGGGCAGAACCAAATATTATTCAAGCATCGGATCTTATGAAAGAGGTTTATGAAAATAAAGATGAAGCTAAAAAAGTAGGATTGCAAGGATATGAAGATGTCAAAAAACAACTCAACTTTAATGTCGTAGGAGAACAAATTTTAAAGCGTCTAGATATAATTTTAGATTAAGTCTAATTTATCAAGCCTAAATTTTTTAGTTCCTGATTTTTTGTTGTCATTCTTGATCTGATATGTTTTCTTTTTTTGGAAATCTTATTAAGATTCTTTAAAATCCAAAAAAAAGCCTTGATAACAGTTGAGATGTTTGGGATATTAAATTTTTGATCGACTTCATTAACTATTGAAAATCTAAAAAATTTCTTAAAAAATAAAATGAAAAACATTGAAAAAAGAGTTCTACATGAATCCCAGAAATCAAGATGAGTCAATCGTAAAGAAATGTTGTTTTTTACCCCGTGGAACGAAATTTCGTTATGTAATTTTTTAATGGTTTCTCCACCTTTATGAATAACTATGGAACTAGGAACAAGAATTACTTTAAATCCATAAAGCCAGCATCTCCAACCTAGTTCAACATCTTCAAATGTAGCAAAATAAGATTCGTCAAATCCCCCCAAATCTAAAAAGAATTCTTTTTCTATTATCATACAAGCAGCCTTGGCGCTTAAAATATTTCTGGGTTTTTTTGGAATATCGTGTTTACTATAAGCTCTCCCATAATGATCAATAAAATCTCCACTTGAATCTACAGAGGAATCTGGTTTTAATAGTAAACTTTGAGCAATTTTTATTCTATCATCCTTTTCTAGACATTTTAGTAATTCTTCTAGCCAGGTAGGCTTGACGATAGTATCATTATTTAAAAATACCAAATATTTTCCTTTGGCCGTTTTAGCAGCTAAATTATTTGGGATTGCAAATCCACAGTTCTTACTGAGTTTGATTACTTTAATGTCAGGATATTCTTTATTGAGGAATTCAACACTGTAATCATCTGATTTGTTATCCACCACAATAATTTCATAATTTTCATAATTTGTTTTTTTAACTGACTGGAGACATTCAGAAAGAAGTTTTTTTTCTGAATAATTTATTATAATAATTGAGATAATAGGAATCATGTTACTATCTCATAGATCTTCTTTATCATGTTTTTCTAGGTAATTAAATTTCTATCAAACCACTCCCAGGTCTGTTGAAGTCCAGAATAAATAGATGTTTTAGGTTTCCAACCGAGTTTTTTTAATTTAGTAGGATTACAAACTATTTTTTTGACATCGTTTTTTCTGAATAGTCGATTAGATGATTTAATCGGGGTTTGATGTTTTGATAGTTTTTTTATAATTTCATAGATTTTTTGAATGGAGTAAGATTTACCAGTTCCAACATTATATTCATTATATCCATGGGTTTTTCGTAGAATTATATCTAAAGCAGAGATTACATCGTCTATAAAAATAAAATCCCTTTCTGAATATAAATTTCCAAGATTGATGAAATTTCCTTTTATTTGTGACATGATTCTTGAAGTAACAAGATGAGGTGGGCTTTTCGGCCCATAAACTGAGAATAATCTTGCAATTGAAACATCCATTCCATAAGAATTTCCATATCCCAAACAGCTAATTTCCCCAGCAAGTTTGGTTGTGGCATACATGGAAAGTGGTTTTTTAGGATCTTCCTCTAAGATAGGTAGATTATTTGGTGCTCCATAGACATGACTTGTACTTACATAGACAAATTTAGAATCTTTTTTCCTTGCAATCTCCAAAAGATTTTGTGTTCCACAAACATTTGTATCAAAACATTTCTGAGGATATTGCTCACAAAAATTAGTATCAGTGATTGCTGCTAAATGTAAAATAGAGTATAGATCATTTGGTATTTCATTTGATTTCAATTTATTAATATTTTTTTTAATGGGATGATAATTATGGGATTTTATATCTTGAACGTTGTTTATTCCAATTACATTATATTTAGTAGTTAATTTTTTTAAAAAATTTGATCCGATAAACCCAATTGAACCCGTCAAAAGTACCTGTTTTTTATCACGATATGTCATTGATTATTTTTGAAAGATACTTTTAAAATACATTTCATAGAGTTAATTTTAGTAACAAATTGAAATCAGTTTTAATTACAGGTATTTTAGGTCAAGATGGAGCTTATCTAGCTAAATTTTTATTAAAAAAAGGCTATCGAGTATTTGGAGTATATAGAAGATTATCAACTCCAAATTTTTGGCGATTACATTATCTTGATATCTTTAATAAAATCGAACTCATACCTGCCGATATTTTAGATTCAGCCTCCCTTTCTACTGCCTTAAAAAAATCCCAACCAAAAGAAGTTTACAATCTTGCGGCACAGAGTTTTGTGGGAGTGTCATTTGACCAACCACTGTACACAAGTGAAGCTACTGGTTTGGGAACAATGCGTATACTTGATGAAATTAAAAAATTTGATAACAAAATAAAGTTTTATCAAGCCTCATCGTCCGAGATGTTTGGAAATGAAAAATCAATAAAGAAAAATGAAGATACTCAATTCCATCCGGCAAGTCCTTATGCGATCGCAAAAGTATTTGCTCATCATACGACAAATTTTTACAAAGAATCGTATGGGATGTTCTGTACAAGTGGAATTCTTTTTAATCATGAATCCCCAATAAGAGGATTAGAATTTGTTACCAGAAAAGTTACAAATGGGATAGCAAAAATATCTCTTGGAATAGAAAAAACTCTGCATCTTGGAAATTTATCTGCTGTAAGGGATTGGGGATATGCCCCAGAATATGTAGAAGGAATGTATTTGATGATGAAACAAAAAAGACCAGATAATTTTGTATTAGGAACAGATGAATCTCATTCAATAAAAGAGTTAGTTGCCGAAGCATGTAAAATTGGAGGTGTTTCTGTAAAATCCATTATTTCCTCCAAAGAAAACTTTAGAATAAATGATGTCAAACATTTACAAGGAGATTATAAAAAAGCTAGAAAACAATTAGGATGGAAACCTAAAACTAAATTTAAAAAATTAATAAAAATAATGGTTGAAGAAGATATATCACGATGGGAAAGATGGGGTAAAAGAGAAATATTTCCATGGGATGCTTTTACATCAGGTGAAGATTCTGCATTTAACAAAAAATCTTAAATTATTCTAAAAACTTTAACAAAGCTATCTTCTACTTCGTATTTTGTTCAAATAGAAGATTAAAATTTTATCAGTGATATAATTGGGAAGTGTTGTGGAAAGAAGTTTTAGTCCTAATTCCATGAATTTTTTTGAAAGAGGTTTATTTTGGGTATATTTTTCAATGGCGTCCTCATAAAGAATTTTTTCAATTTTATCTAATTTAGAAAAAACAATATTTCGAACAAAATGTAAATGGTTCAAACTATTTACAATGTTTTTGTGAGATAATTGATTCTGGTGAACTCTGGATTTTATTAATGGTTTTTCAATTAAATGAAATTTAGTTTTATTGAGTAATCCTGAATTTAGAAAAAAGTAGTAATCTATCAAAATTGGATCTATGTTTTTATCAAAAATGAAATTTTGACATAATAATTTTGGGATTAATGTAGTATTGACGTTTATTTGTTGACCATCACATAATCTTACATTAAATTCAAAGGAATTTAGTGAATTATAATTAGATTCTTCAAAGCTTCTTAATTTCTTTCCATTAATATCAACAATATCCCAATTTGAATAAATTATTGTATTATCTTGCAAATTTTTAGCTGCATTTACTAGAGTTTCAATTGCTTTAGGATGCATAATATCATCAGGAGAAAACCACTTAAACCAACCTCCATTCATGTTTTTAATTCCAACATTAAGTGCAGATGCCAATCCCTGATTTTTTTGGGAGATTATTGTAATTTTGTCTGAATATTCCTGCAATATTTTTAATGAACCATCAGTAGATCCATCATTTATTGTAATAATTTCAATTTGTTTGTAAGTTTGATTCAAAACAGATTCTAAACATTCAATCAAAAATTTTTCAGAATTGTATACAGGAATTACTATTGAAACTAGATCATTTTGGTCCACTCTGAATCTACAATAATATCATAATTCTAGTTTTTCTTTGATATAATCAATTGATTTTATGGTTGAGGGATCGGTTTTTGATAAAATTGCCCTATAGATTGAAGCAAAATCTAGCAGATATATTAAATTCATTATTTTTGACAGTATATTTCCTTCAATTGAAATCACTTCCCAATATTCTATTTGGTTTTCATCGAAATACTGTTTTAGTATATCCCACCGTTCCTTAGTTTTAGAATAATCTTCTGTGCCTCGGATGATCAATGGTTTAATTTCAGATTTTCTTTCCCAAGATACAATTCCATTGTGACATGCCTCAATTACATCTTCAACAAATGCATGCATTTTGGCGTTTTCTTGTATTGAGCTCTTAAAACGAATAGCAGCGGCATACAAACCATGTGGATAATATATGCACGGAGTATTATTAAGAAATTGTGCTAATTTCAAGGATGGGTTATTTTCTGATAAATTTGAAGATGAAATTAATTTAGATTTTTCCTCAAGTTTTTCGATTGATTCAATCACGTTATTATCTTTGATTGGTATGATTGAATCTAAAATATGCAAAATAGAATATACAAATCTAACAAACGAGGCTCTAGGTGAATGAATCATTGGAATTTTTCTGTATTCAATATTGTTTTTACTACAAAAAGATTCCATTTTACCACCAGATGAAAATCCAATCACCTTACAATCAGAATTTTTAGTTGATTCTAATACAGTTAATGTTTCAATTGTATTTCCTGAAATACTAGTTGCTACTACCAAAGTTTTTGGTCCTACTGTTTTTGGTAAAAGATATCCTTTTACTACATTTACATGAATGTTAGTCTTTGATAGGATTGATGCAAACAAGTCCCCAATAGCTCCAGAACCTCCCATACCAACAAAAATTATGTGATCAATTCCCTCAAAATGAATGGGTTCTAAATCAGATTCATAAGCTGACCTGGCAATCTCAGGCCATTTATCATACACTTTGTGCATTCCAGCAGGATCAAATTTTTCAATTTGTGAATATTCAAGCATTATAATTTATTCAAAAATTACAATATATGAATTTGTAAAAGTTAAAGATTTTCTAATAAATTGGAATAGCGATACCAATTGGGTTTTTTATCCAAAGATTGTAGGGTTTTCTGAATCTCTTTATTCCTATCAATCTCGACTTTACGTTTTATCAGCGATTCATAGAATTCTTGATTTACTTCAGGTCCTACTAGTTCAGGCGATACCTTTAGCTTGTATTCTTTTCCATATCCATTTCGTCCACGAGAATACGCTCGAGAGACTACAAGACCAGAATTTTCAAGTTCTACTAAAAGATCAGATATACGTCTGTATGAAAGAGGTTTATCATCTTTTGATACAATTTCTGTGTACTTTTTGTATATAGAAGAAGTAGCAGCCCAGGATTGTTCATTAACTATTGCCAGAGAACAGATTGAAGCTACAACACATCTCATATGATATGTTGCACTGGAAACAATTTCTTGCGCTTTGTCTTTTTGCAGATACTTTTGAGCAGAGTCAATATCACCTTTAGTAATTTGAGTCCCATTACAAATTTCACCTGCGGTTCTCAAAAAATCTAATGCACGTCTTGCATCTCCGTGGTCAGATGAGGATAGTTGTGAGCAATATTCCAAAACCTCTTTTGATATTTTAATTTTAAATGCTTTTTTTGCTCTATCCTGTAAAATTCCAAACACATCAGACTGGGGGTATGGCGCAAAGGCTACAGACGCTCCGCCCATTCTTGATTTTACTCGATCATCAAGATCATGCTCTTGCAATGAATTATTTGATATAGTAATAGTACAGTTCCATAATCCTTTTTCCCTCAAGTTTTCCTCCATTTGTAATAGTTTGTATACAAAGTCTGATGGATTACTTCGCGGATCAGAAAATATTACATCATATTCATCAAGTATCAGAACAAAAAACTTGTTGTTTTCTTTTTTCAAAATTGATTCAATTTGTTCTTGAATACAATCAATGGCTTTGTTAAGACCTTGAGCACTGCTAAGTGATTTGTCTCCAAGACTTGATAGAATCATATTTGTGCATCCAAATACCGTTTTTGCTTTTCTAAGATTGACAAATCGAAATGAAATAATATCCCTCAAATTTTCGCAGACAAATTTTACAACAGTGGATTTGCCAGAACCGCTTCTTCCATAAACTGAAACAAAGGGTACAACAAACCCATCTTTAAGACTCAAAATATGTTTCAAAAGAATCTCTGATTCGTTCTCCCTCCCAATTATTTTTGATGGTAAAAACATTGAATCTAGAAATCTTTTTTTGGAAAATACAGAGTTTTTCTTTTCTATTTTTGTGCGTAAGTCCTTGATCTTTTGTTTAGTTAATTCCACTGGCAACACATATAACTCTCTTACCGTATGGTACGGTATAATACCTTATAAGGTTATTGATCTTTAGAGAATTATCTAAACGAGAAAACTAAAATTCGCAGTTCATCTTGAAAAGATAAAATAACAAATACGTCCGAATTTTCTAAAGTCCAGTGAAAAGAGCAGAAAAGAAAAGAAAGGAGTCGTCTGATAAAATAGAAAAAACTGATATCGATCCAATAAAACCAAAAAACAAACAGATTATCCCATGGATAGTTTTTCTTTTCTCAATTAGCATTGTTTTAATCAGTTTTACTTCAGTAATTTTTCCTGCCCTAATTCTTGTTTCAGACACAGTAAAAATTCCAGGAATTGATCCTGTAACTCCTGAACCATTTGAGACAGGTGTTTGGTCAATGGGTGTAATCATATCAAGCTTCATAATATTTAGTCTAACAATTTTGTATTTTAAAAATAAACTTCCAGACTTTCTTTCATCATTATTTAGAAAATTATTTGCATTTGAGATTTCTAAAAAAACTGCATTCATAATATTGCTAGTATTGTTGATAATTTACATTTCTGCTAGTTCAACAGAACTATCGAATCAAGAAAATTTTGAAGATTATGTAGGTGTGAAAAATCGTTTAGATTCGTGGCAGCCAGATCAAATTAAATCATTTGAGCCTCATGTGAGATATTTTTTCCTCAAGTCATCAACTGTTCTATTTGGAAATGACAAAGTAATACCACTATTAGCATCTGCAGCTTTGCTTGTGGTGACTTATTTTTTAACCAAAACAATCACCCAAAAAAGATTTGCAGGTATTGTCTCAGTTTTAATTCTACTTCAAAGCAATTTATTTTTGGCATATGATACTTCTGTTTCTTACACAAATTTCTGGATTTTGTTTTATTTACTATCGCTGTATCTTGTTTACAAGTTTTGGTACCTGTCCCCAGTCTCATATGTATTGTCAATTTTCTCAAAGGCCTTAACTGTGGTATTTTTACCAATGTCAATTTACTTTATTTTAAGAAGTAATATTTCAACAAAACAAAAAATGATTACTGCAGGAATAACGGCTGGAATAATTTTAGTAGGTGGTATTGCATCTTTGGGAGGATTTTCTACTTCCCAGGGAACAGAAGA
Organism: Candidatus Nitrosopumilus sp.; assembly: GCA_029863275.1. Taxonomy (GTDB): domain Archaea; phylum Thermoproteota; class Nitrososphaeria; order Nitrososphaerales; family Nitrosopumilaceae; genus Nitrosomaritimum. The sequence continues at coordinate 30,858 of JAOTVS010000011.1, read as the reverse complement.
GGAATTCAATGCTAAAGAGTTTTGGATGGGTTTTACATCTTTTTCATATCAATTAAGATTTGATGGTCTAGTTTTGTTATTTATGATTCCATTAATGGTAGGTTTGTTCCTAGTCTCAAAAAGTGGAATAAAACATGGAGAATCAATTATGGTATTTATTTCAGGAATGCTGTTAATTGCACCAATATTGACTGGATTTACAAATCAAACAAACCAACCTTACAGATTTGTTCCACTAGTGGTGTTTTTTGCAATAGGAGTTGGAGTATTGTTATCTAAGAGACAGGTCTGACAAATGTCCACATTGATTCCATCGAATCTCCAGCCGACACTGTATAACCATCGTGGGCAAATCGGGCAAGATGTATAATTTGTCCATCAATATTGTCAGACAAATTTGTACTAGCTACAAAATCTTCGGTTGGAAATATCATAGAGTGGACTCTACGAATTACTTGATACTCTTTTTCATTTATTGTAACTATTGGATCATTACCTATAGAGGCCTCCAAATCTAAAAATGATTCCATCATTTCTAAATTAAGATTAGTGAATTTTGAGGATTCAAGATATACAACTAGTTGGCCTTCAGAGTTTCTAACAGATGTTTGAACAAAAATAAAAACACCATCTCCAATTTCTGTTTGATATGCTTGTGTGTAATTAGTCAAAGATATTACAATTAAAAGAAACAAGCCTGTAAGAATTATCTTTGATTTCATTGAAATTGTTTGCAAGTAATGATATTTAATTTGCAGGTTTTGAGAGAGTTTTTCCCAACAACTCATTGTAAAGAGAAATTGCATCTGCCTCATCTTTTGGTCCAACGATTACGGCAGAACCCTTTTTCATGAAACTAACTGACAGTTCATTTGTCCTTAAGGATAACCCCAACTGACCCTGATTATCAATTAGGAATCCCTTTTCCTTTGCGATTCCAGTCACAGAATCAACGTCGAGATCAAATGTACTAGTTGGGGTAATTGAGAAGGTTCTTTTTCCTCTGTTTCTTCCGCAGAGTTCTTCGAGAATTAGTTCTTCTTTTACTACTTGCTCAGGTGTGCCGGTTCCACAAACTGGACATTCTTCTGCCCTAAATGTTCTAGTGGTAGTAAAGTCAAGGTTTTCAATATCTACATGTAGTATTTTCTCAGAGAGACTTGGTTTTTTTCCTAAAACCACTTTGACTGCTTCTGCAACCTCTATTCCACCAATAATTGATAGAATTGATGGATGAACGCCCTCAATGCTACATGTGGGCATTGAATCCTCATCTAATGATGGGAACATGCAATAATAGCAAGCACTAGTTTTAGGGAGAATTGTAAATGCTTGACCAGATACCCCAACTGCAGCCCCAGTAACAAATGGAATATTGAATTTCACACAGGCCTTGTTCAATGCATATCGTGCATTGACACTATCTAGTGCATCAATTACAACATCACATCCTTCAATTACTTCAAGTGCGGTATAATCATTAACTGAAACTGCTAGGGATTCAATTTTACAGTCAGGGTTTAGTTTTTGTAATTTTTTTGCTGCAACTTCAACTTTGATTTGACCAACATCATCTTCATCAAACATTGTCTGTCGATGCAAATTCGATAATTCAATTACATCTCTATCAACTATACGCAAAGTACCCACACCCATTGCTGCAAGACGAGATGTTATAGGGTTTCCAAGGCCACCAACTCCCACAACACAAATTTTACTATTTTTTAACTTTAGTTGTCCCTGATATCCAATTTCTTCAAGCATTACTTGACGGGAAAATCTATCAAGTTCTTTTGAGGATAACTCACCAGAACCGCCAGCTACTGCAGGTAAAATATACACATCATCACCATCATTAAGTGAAGTATCCATTCCGTCTGAAAATTTTGCATTTTTTCCATTAATGTAAATATTAATCAGAGAACGTGGAGTGCCATCATTTTCTAATACTCGGCGTTTAAAATCGTCACCTAATACCTCAGAGATTTTTGCAAAAGCATCTAATAAAGTGTCAGCTGAGATTTCAGTTTTCTTTTCTCCTGCACCTTGATTTAGTACAGATGGAATTGTAAATGTAATGGTGGCCATGACTAGTTTACTACCGCCGATATTTCAGCTACATCTGCCTTGAGTACCTTTGGTTTTTGCAATACTTGCATGATAGATTCAGTTGCTTTAAGCCCATTTCCAGTCACATAACACACTACTTTATCGCCAGAATCAATTTTCCCCTGCTCTACCATCTTTTGCAAGACAGATACTGAAACGCCCCCTGCAGGCTCTGTAAAGATACCCTCTGTTTGTGCTAAAAGTAGTATAGCATCTAAAATTTCTTTATCATTGCACTCTTCGGCAAAGCCATTGTACTGTTGTAATCTTTTGAGTACATACCTGCCATCTCCAGGATCACCTATGGCTAAACTTTTTGCAATAGTATCTGGGTTTTCAACTGGAATTACATCCTTGCTATTTTTTTTAAATGCATCAACGATGGGAGCACATCCATGTGGTTGTGCTGCTATCATGTGCATATTTGATACATTATCCAATAACGAAACTGTTTGTAGCTCTTCGAATCCCTTACAAATAGCATTAAGCATTGCACCACTTCCTACAGGAACTATGAGTTGATCAGGTACTTGCCAGTCAAGTTGTTCTGCAACTTCAAAGGCTAAGGTTTTTGAGCCTTCAACATAGTGGGAACGCATGTTAATATTTACAATTCCTATTCCTTTACTGTCACCAATTTGCGCAGCTATTCTATTTGCATCATCATATGTTCCATCAACTGCAATGTAATTTGCACCATATGATAATGCCTGTGCTATTTTTGCCATTTCAATATCGCTTGGCGCAAAAATATGACATGGAAATCCGCCTTTTGCAGCATGAGCTGCAGTAGCTGATGCTAAATTACCAGTGGAGGCACATCCAACTGCAGATAATCCAAATTCTTTTGCTTTAGATATTGCAACGCCTGCAGGCCTATCTTTGAATGAAAATGTTGGATTTACAGAATCATTTTTGATATAAAGATTCTTGAGTCCCAATTTTTCTCCAAGCTTGTCTGCTCTGATAAGTGGTGTCATTCCGGCACTAATGCTTACGATATTTGATTTGTCCTCTATTGGCAGTAATTCAAAATATCTCCAGTAGGTATGCTCACGATTAGAAAACGTATTTTTTGAAATCTTTGGAAAATTATACTTTACATCAAGTGGCCCAAAACATTCATCACAAATGTATTTGAATGCAGTTTCATATTCCTTTTTGCATTCTCTGCATTGCAATGAAGTTCTACTCAAGATCTTGTTTTCCCCTTAAACCATACATAAAAAATCCTAATATCAAGTTAAGTAATACTTAATCTAAATCCATCAAAAATTTAATGTTGTTTATAAGGGATTTTCCTGAAAAAATCCATAGTCTTGCTTATTTTTTGGAAAAATTTAAGGGAAAATCAAATTTTTGTAAATATTTCAATTAGGAGTAAGGTTTTTAGAGATTTTTCCAAAATCAATCCCATGAATAAGGGTATTATTATTGCAATCCCAATAGTAATTGCCATTATTGTAGGTGTAATTGCAATGGCAACTATGTCAAATGAGAGTTCAAATATGGAGATTGAAGATATTCTGGATAAAGAAATTAGAACAAGTGATTCTCCTGAAGTTGATGAGAAATTAGATGAGATTGAAAAAATTGCTGATGAAAATGAATATGAAGTATTACCAAGAGAATGGCAAACCTCAGGACCATTTCAAATTGATAGAAACCAATACGCTATAGGTGAAAAGATTTTCCTAAGAATTGGAGGATTAGGTGTACAAGAGAAAGGTCAAATTGCAGTTATGAGGCCACTAAATAATACACATTATTCAGTATACCTTACTGTTCCATTTGATGGAGCAAATAAAGAGGGATTCAATTATTACTTGAGTCCTCAATTATCAGCAGTACGTGGATTGTGTTCAGTAGATGACATAATGGGAAAATGGGCTCTGGTTTTTAGAGGGACAAATTATCCAAATTTGAATTTTGAAATTATAGACAAAGTTATTCCTGGAACAAGCATAGATCCAGTATGCTAAAATTATTTTTCTAAATTATTATGAAAACAAACTCTCTTACCAGTATGACAAGCTGGTCCTGATGGCTCTACGAGATAAATAATTGCGTCTAAATCACAATCAACTAGAATTTCTTTTACCTTTTGAGTATTACCTGATTCTTCTCCCTTCATCCAAAGTTTATTTCTTGAGCGACTCCAAAACCATGAATTTCCGGTTTTTTTTGTTAATTCAAGTGATTCTTTGTTGGAATATGCCAATGTTAAGACGTCTTTGGTGTTTGCATCTTGAACTATTATTGGAATCAACCCTCCACTTTTTTTAAAATCTATATCATCAACGGATTTTTCCATAACAAGTTTCTAATCTTGTGTTTTATAACCTTACAGGAATTTGTTTGTCCTTAAGATACCGCTTGACACCATTTACGCCATGAGTCTGAAAATGGAATATAGAAGCTGCCAGGGCTGCATCTACATTTGATTCTCTGAATACTTGGACCATATCATCAGGTTTTCCACAACCTCCTGATGCAATTACAGGAATTGAGGTAGAGTTTACAATTTCTTTGGTAAGTAAAATATCATACCCATCTTTGGTTCCATCTTTATCAATGCTGGTAAGGAGAATTTCCCCTGCTCCTAATTTTTGTGCCTGTTTTGCCCATTCTATAGCGTCGATTCCCGTCTCTTTTTTTCCGCCAAAAATGAAAACCTCAAACCAAAACTTTTTGCCATTTTCTGTAAATATATTGATGTTTTCTTTGAGATCATAATTTCTTTTAGCATCAATTGCCACTACTACACATTGTCGCCCAAAAATTTTCATCAGTTCGGTAAGGATTTCTGGGTTTTTTACAGCAGTGGTGTTAATGCCTACTTTATCTGCACCATTAAGTAAAATATTTCGAGCATCCTCTAATGATTTTACACCCCCTCCAACTGTAAAGGGAATGTTGATAACAGATGCTACTTTTCTTACCAATTTCTTTATCGTTTCGCGTTGCTCCTCAGATGCTGTAATGTCTAAAAAAACTAATTCGTCTGCTCCTTCATCACTGTATTGTTTTGCAAGCTCAACGGGATCACCTGCGTCTTTAATTGATTTAAATCTAAGACCTTTTACTACTCTTCCATTTTTGACATCAAGGCATGGAATAATTCTTTTTGTTAGAGTCATGCTATTTTTTTTGCCTCCTGTATTGAAATTTTATTTTCATACAAGGCCTTGCCTAGTATTACTCCAAATGATTTTTTTTCTTTAACATCTTGTATGTCTTTTATATTTGAGATTCCCCCGCTTGCAATTACATTTGCATTTTTTAAATTACATGCTTGCTCTAAAAATTTTAAATCGGGTCCCTCAAGGGTTCCATCACGATTAACATTAGTTAAAAGAAATTCAGAAAATCCCATCTCAAGAAATTTTTTTATAGCATCGATTAATTTAATTCCTGTTTCTTTTTGCCATCCATGTGTTACAATTTCACCATCTTTATGATCAACTGAGATTACAATTTTTTTAGGACCTAAATTTTGAAGTATTTTTTCCATAGTGTTTGTGTCTTTAAATGCCAATGTGCCTATTACAACCCTTGTTGAGATTTGTGCAGTTTCCATAACTATTGATTCGTCTCTTAGACCTCCTGCAACTTCTATTGGAATTGAAACATTTTGTATTATTTTTTTTATTAAAGACAAATTTGACCCAATTCCTAATGTAGCATCAAGATCTACAATATGAAGCATGTCAGCGCCATTTTGTTCCCATTTTTTGGCAATGTCTATCGGATTGTCACTATAGATTGTTTTTTGTTTGGGATCGCCTTTGTAGAGTCGTACTACCATGCCATCCATTATGTCAATTGCAGGGATTATCTTCATTTTTTACACTCATTTAGGAAATTTTGAATCATTATGCTTCCCACTTTGCCTGATTTTTCAGGATGAAATTGGGTTCCAAAAAAATTGTCTTTTTCTATAACAGCAGGGACCTTAATCCCATAATCAGATTCGGCAGTGATAATATCAGCAGATGAAGGTTTTACTCGAAATGAATGAACAAAATATACCCAAGAACCATCATTTACCCCTTCAAGTATTTTTCCTGATTTTTTGATCTCCAAGTTATTCCAACCCATATGTGGTATCTTCATACCTGATGGAAGTTCTATTACTTCTCCTGAGATTACGTTTAATCCTTGTTCCTGACCTTCTTCACTTTTCTCAAAAAACATCTCCATTCCTAAACAAATTCCTAAAACAGGAGTATTGTCTTTTACATAATCTTTGAAATCTATTTTAGAGTGTTCATGAATACTTTGTATAGCTGGATCAAAATTACCCACTCCAGGAAGTAAAAGACCTGAATAATGATTTGGGTTATCAAAAGTCGTAATAACATCAACAGTAGCTCCCACTTTTTCAAGTGAATTTTTTAGACTGAAAATATTTCCAGCTCCATAATCAAATATTGCTACACTTACCATTACATAGAACCCTTTGTACTTGGGATACCTTTTTGTTTCCTATCATATGATGAGGCAAATCTAATAGCAACTGCCAATGATTTTATTGCAGCTTCTGCCTTGTGGTGATCATTATCCCCATACTTTACAGTAAGATGAATACAGCAGTTTAGGTTTTGAAGTAATGATTGAAAGAAATGTTCTAAATCTTCTTTGGATACATCTTCAATCTTATTTCTTTTAATTGATAAGATCAATTTCCAAAATGGTCTTTTTACTAGATCAATTGATGCCTCTGCTAAGGATTCATCCATTGGAACAGATGCATAACTGAATCTAGTAATTCCAGATCTATTTCCCAAAGCTTTGTCAATTGCCATTCCAATAGTGATTGCAGTATCTTCAATCAAGTGGTGCTCGATTTTGTCATTTGATTTGGCATTAACCTTTAGATCGATCATTGAGTGTTTTCCAAAAGATACAATTAGATGATCAAGGAAATTAATTCCAGTTTTAATTGTAGTTTTTCCTGTGCCATCTAGATTTACTGAGACAGAAATACTAGTTTCTTTTGTGTTGCGATTAATGGAACTTTTTCTTGATTTCATATTTACCACAGAAAATAAACTCTACCTTATTCTAAATTTAATACCTTCGGTAGTAAATTTATTGATTCTAATACTAACAAAGCTCCATTTTTTTTAAATAATTCTAGCTTTTCTTGCGGATTCTTGCTTGTTCCAATTATTCCACAAAATGTTGTGGTATATCCCTGCTCGGTTGCTTTTTTAGCCATGATGAGATCTTCCATAGAATCACCTACGTAGATAGAATTACGAATATTCATACCCTTTATTGTTCGAACTAGAGAAAATGGATTTGGTTTTGCCATTTCCCTTGGTTCATCCTCTAAAAAAGCAGAATTCTTCAAATCAAATTGGTCTAATAGTTTTTTTAATGAATACCTAACTGATTCTTTTCCTCTTCCAGTTACAATAGAAATTTTAGAATTAAATTTTGTTTTGAGTTTTGAAATTAATGGGTTGTTTATAATTAAAGTATCATTTTCAATCAAACCTTTTTCTAAAAATTTTGATTTAATATTGAAAAGTCTTTCATAAAGTTCTGGTCCATAAAAAATTTGATCGAATATTTTGTATAATGGATTGTTATGATGTGGTCCGGGATAAGATAAATCATTTTTAATTTCATCAATGTCAGTAAGAGATTCAATATATTTTTCTGCAGAGAGTATTCCACTGCTATCACAGTTTTGAATTACTTCAAAAATAAATTCTCTTTGATCTCTATGAAGATTTTTTGCAGCTACAAGGGCAATGATTGATGCGTATGTCAAATCAACCTCGTCATTGAATCCTCCTGTTGACTTGAATCCTTCTATTATTTTTGAATCAATTTTTATCGAATCAGAAATATTGGAAATATTTTCTAAAACATATTTGACTGTTTTAATAATTGTGAGATCGTAAGATTGTGTAATATCTATCAAAACGCCATCGCAATCAAAGATAATCCCATCACTTTCTTTTGAAAAATCAATTAAAGAGTCATCTATGTAGATACCCTCTTGTTTTTTCAGCAGAGTCATCGTAGTAAATCACGAATTGCCAGTAAAAATCTCGAGTTCATTTCTTTAGTTCCAATAGTAACTCTTAGACAGCCTTCATGATTTCCAATTTTTCCCAATTTTCTAATTGAAATTCCCTGTTCAGATAGTGCTGTATATACTCTAGAATAAGATCCATGAGCATCAAATAAGACAAAATTAGCCTCAGAATCAAAGACCTCAAAGGTGTTGTATTTTTTCAAATTTTCAATCATCCTTGATCTTTCTTGTTTTATTATCTGAATAGAATCTTTCATTTGTTGTGATTTTTCAAATGCTAGAATTCCTGATTCTATTGTAAGTGTACTTAATGGATAAGGATATTGTAAAACGGTGTTAAATATCTCAGTAAATTGTTTGTTCGCAATAAAGTATCCAAGTCTCAAGCCAGCTAATCCAAATGATTTTGAAACAGTTTGGACTACCACTAAATTTTTTTGAGATTTTACCATACTAGCTAGTGAATAATTACTAAAATCTCCATATGCTTCATCAATTATTACTAGCCCATCAAATGATTTTACCAGTTTTTGTAAATCATTTTTTGAAAATTGAAATCCCGTTGGATTGTTGGGAGAATCAAGATATAAAATATCAGCATTTTTAGATTGCTTTGTAAATTCCTTAATGTCTAACTTCATATCATGTGAAAAAGGTAATGCAATCATTGGGATAGAATATAATTTACATCTCTCTTCAAAAAACCCAAATGTAGGATTTGATGTTAAAACTTTTGTTTGTTTTGTTGCAAAATTTGAAAGTATCAGATCCAGTATTTGATCAGATCCGTTTCCAACTCCAATCATTGAAATTGGAATTTTTATGAATTTTGAAATTGTCTGGATTAATCGCTCAACCCCCCCAAGTGGATATTCTCTAACATCAGAATTTTTTTTTGCACCAGAAATAATGTCGCTTTGAAATTGTTTTGATATCACATAATTTTCATTTGAATCAAGTTTCAAAGAATCCTGTTGTAACTCTGGTTTTTGATATCCCCCAATTGATGATAATTCCTTTATTTTTTTTTCAACCCATCCAGTTTTCATTTCAATCTACCTCGAACTGCCTCAAAGTGATTTGGGAGACCTTCTGCTTTAGTAAATACATCAAGATATTTTGAAATTTTGGACAAAGAAGTCCTACTTGCGGTGACTTGAGTTTCAATTTTTATAAAATCCAAAACAGATAGAGAACCTCTTGTTTTGCCAAATCCATTAGTAGGTAAAATGTGATTTGAGCCCAAAATATAGTCACTAGCTGAAGAAGGAGTGTCATTTCCGATTAAAATCAAGCCTGTTGAAGTGATTTTTGAGGCAATACTTTGAGGATTTTTAGTCATAATCTGTAAATGTTCTGGGGCAAGTTCATTTGCTAGTTTAATCATATCTGATTTTTTATTACAAATGGCAATGAATCCATTTTGTTTAAGACTTTGTTGTACCAAGTCAGAACGTTTTACTTTTTTAATTAAATCTTGAATGTTTTGATTTACGGATTTGGCAAGTTTTTCTGAATTTGTAATTAGAAAACAAAATGTATCTTTACTATGTTCGGATTGTGAAATCAAATCCAAAGCAACAAATTCTGGATTTGCAGAACTATCTGCAATTATCCCTAATTCAGTTGGACCTGCAAGCATATCAATAGCAGTTCTATGGCTAATCAAATATTTTGCAATAGTTACAAATGCTCCCCCAGGTCCAACAATTTTATCAACTTTGGGTATAGATTCTGTTCCAAAAGATAAAGCAGCTATTCCTTGAGCACCGCCTACTTTGTAAATTTCATTTGCTCCGCAAATATCTGCTGCTACTATAGTTAGAGGATCTATTTTTCCATCAGAATTTGGGGGGGAGACTACGATTATTTTTTTTACACCTGCTACCTTAGCAGGAATTACTGACATTATTACGGAGCTTGGATATTTTGCAAGGCCACCTGGAATGTAACAGCCTGTACTTTGAATAGGTACAAATTTTTTAAAGATTTTTATTCCATCAGTGTTAATTGTTTTGTTTTTTAAAACAGACTTTACTATTGATTCAGTTTTTTCTAATCTCTTTTTAGATAGGTTAATTGCTAGAATTTCTTGTTTTAAAATTTTTTTGTAAGCATTTTTAATTTCAGTTTTAGATACACGAAATGAATCAAGTTTTGCTCCGCTAAATTTTTTTTCATATTTTCTTATTGCTAAATCTCCATCTTTCTGAACTTTTTTGAGAATGGATTCTACTATTTTCTTGTTTTTTTGAGGTTGTTTTGGAATGATCTTAGATGCAAAACGTTCAACATTAGAAACTCGAAATATTTTCATCAATTCTCTTCATCACGTTTAATCTCCTCAAGCTCCAATATTTGTCGTGGTTCATGAACCACAAGTCCTTGTGCAATTTTTCTTAACTTGGGAATTAGTTTGTGAAATTCTTCTTTTTTAATCACCGTATTTACTCCAAACCATCCATCTTCGCTTAAGGGGCTTACTGTAGGCCTTTTCAAAGAAGGCATCTGAGAAAGTAATTTTTTGAGATTTTTTTCTTCTACATTGAGGTAAATATGCAAATATTTCCTTCCATGGACTGCGCCCCTCATTAATGTTACAATATCAAATATTTTTTCACGTTTTTTTGGATCTTTGAGGGATTTTTTGTTCACAATTAAATGAGCAGTGGAGGTCAAGACTTCATCTACAATTTTTAATTTATTTTGTTTCAAAGTAGTCCCTGTTTCAGTGACATCCATTATGGCATCAACATCTTCTGGAGGTTTGGCCTCAGTTGCTCCAAACGATAAATGGATTTGGACATTTTTGTTTGTTCCCAACCTAACCCAAGGAGTTACAATCAAAGGTTCTTTTGAACCATAATACTTTTGATAAGATTTGCACTGTTTGAGAAATTTAGCTGCAGTGGTCAAATATTCTGAAGAAATACGTAGGGTTTTTTTCTTTTTTGCATAATCAGCAATCATTGAATCAAGGTTTTTGTAAGAATACTTGTCAGGAAATGCAATTACAAGTTTAATTTTTCCATATTCCAAATCTAAAATTGGTTCAACATCTGCTTTGGTTTCTCCTACCCAATCTTTTCCTGTTATTCCAACATCATAGAGTCCTTCGTAAACTAGAGTGGGAATTTCTTGTGGTCTGAGCATTTTTACAATAATATTTGGATCATCTAAAAATACACGGTAGGTTCTGCTTTTTCTATTAACTTTGGTCCAAGATTTTTCAAGTAGCTTAAAAGTTGCTTCTTCAAGACTGCCTTTTGGTATGGCAAATTTTACCTGAGACATTGTTGATTTTTTAAAATAGTTTAGCCATATAATAGGATTTTAAATTTTTTTTATCAGCTCTTTGGCCTTATCAAGAGAAATATTATTTTCATCAATCATTTTTTTAACTATTATATCGATTTGATCATTTTTTGCTCCAGCAGCTGCTGCTAAATTTCTAGCATGTAATCTCATGTGTCCTTTTTGGATTCCTTCAGTAGCTAATGCCCTAATTGCACTATAATTTTGTGCCAATCCTGCGGCAGTCATTACAGAAGCTAGTTCTTGAGCAGAAGAAACTCCAAGAATTTTATTACATATTTTAGCGATAGGATGAACATTGGCAATACCTCCAACAATTCCAACGGCTAAAGGCAATTCCAAGGATCCAACTAAATTCCCACTATCATCTTTTGTCCATTTACTAAGAGATCGATATTTTCCAGATTTGGCAGCATATGCATTTGCTGCAGCTTCAATAGCACGACTATCTTGCCCTGTAGCATTTGCTACTGCGATGATTCCATTCATTATTCCCTTATTGTGTGTGACTGCTCTGAAAATATCATTATCTGCAAATTGATATGCCAAAATAATATTATCAACTATATCCTCACCTCCTACTGTGTCTTTGTTAAAAATTGCTTTGGCTTTTGTAATTCGTCTTGTGGAATAATTTGATAAAATACGTAAAAGGGCTCTTCCTCCAATGATTTTTTCTAAGAAAGGAGAGACTGCTTCACACATTGTATTTGTGATATTGGCACCCATTGCATCACCGACATCAATTAAAAGTTCGACAATTAGCATTTTTCCAACTGGAGTGTCAATTTCTTTACATGTTACTTCCTTTGCACCTTTACCCATTTTGGATAATGTGTTACTCTTTGAATTTGCAATATCCAAGATTTCCTTGGATGATTTTTTGATTTTTTGAATAGCTGTTGGAATATCTACATCTAACATTTGAATTTGACCGATACTATAAGACTCGCTAGATTCAACAGTAAACCCATCACAAATTCTAGCAACTTTTGCACCCTTTGAGGCAGCTGCAATTACTGATGGCTCTTCAATGACCATTGGAATTACATAGTCTTTACCATTAATCATAAAATTCGTTGCAACTCCAAGGGGTAAAGAGAAGGTGCCAATAGCGTTTTCTACCATCTTGTCGGCTTTTTCAAAAGAAATACCTCCATCAGTATTTTCTAGTAATTTTATTTCTTCATCAGATAAATCTGAAAAATATTTAACAATCTCTAATCTTTCTTTTCTAGATTTTTTAAAAAATTTTGGGATAGACGAGTCTTTCATTTTAAGATCCTCAATAATTTATCATCCATTCTATCTGGAAAACCTTTTCCATCAGTATTTGAAGTGATGACATAAAGACTACCATCAGAACCTTGTACAACATCACGAACACGTCCCACTCCACTTAAAATGCTCTTTTGAGATTTTAATCCATCATTTAGATCTAATTGGTAAAGATTTGAGGCCCTCAAAGAGGCCATAACAAAAGAGTTCTCAAGTTGAATAGTATCTCCAGAGTAAAAAAGAATCCCTCCTGGCTCTATTCCTGGATCATAACACATTACAGCAGCTTCAAATTTTTCATTTCCAAGGCATTCTTGTTCTGGCCAACCAAAATTCATTCCTGATTCAATTAAATTGATTTCATCGTTTTTTTCAGGACCAAGATCTACAACATACAAGTTGCCTGCGTTATCCCATGCCATTCCTTGAGGATTTCTAAATCCAAGGGAGTATACTGGGGAATTGGGAAAGGGATTATCTTCAGGAATTGTTCCATCATCATTTAATCTTAAGATTTTTCCAGCCAAGGAATCTAAATCCTGAGGAAGATGAGAAGCATCTGAGATAGTGCCGGTTCCTACATATAATTTTCCATCAGGACCAAATTTTAAAAATCCGCCATTAGTAAATACAGAACCTGGAATTTTATCAAAAATTGTTTTTGCATCTTTTAGTTTGTTATTTGATTCTGTAATTTTTAAAATTTTATTCCATAACATAGTATCTTCTTCATATGTAAAAAAAACATAAAGAAAATGATTGTCTTCAAAGTCAGGATGAGTTGTGATTCCAAGAAGCCCTCCATCAAAAACCTGTGCTGGACGTAATGTAGCTAATGGTTCATCTAATAATTCATTCTGATAAACTACTTTGATCCTCCCATCTTTTTCTGTAACAAAAATTTTATCATTAGTAAATGCAAGTGATCTTGGGTTTTCCAGACCTTCTGCCAAGATTTCAATAGATTGATTGTTTAATTTCTCAGATGGAAGTTCTGGAAGAGGAATAGGATCATTAGGAGATGTCAAGACAAAAATTGAAAATGCTACTGCTCCTACAATTCCTGCAATTCTTAGTCTCTTATCCACGAAGAATTAATTTTTGTAAATCCTATTAATTACTTTCAAAAATTTGATAACGCGTATATACGGCGCCTACTCACTTACGAATCAGCGGGGTGGGGAAGTCAGACTATTTAGGGCTAAGTCATCCCGGCGGGCTCATAACCCGCAAATCAGTAGTTCAAATCTACTCCCCGCTATTTAATTTTCATATATAGAAAACCATAAGGAAGAATCATCAAATTTAGATTTTTTATTTATCTTTCCTAATCTAGTTATTGGTCTGCTAAGGTGTCTATGGGCAGAAACATCCGGAATGTATAGTTTTTTTTGGATTTTTCTTGGAATTTCTAAATTGGTCTTTTTTTTTGAAGTTTTACCACATTTTATGCATTGATATCCCTGATTCTGTCCTTTAGATTTCATTGATTTATTACAATTTTTACATAAGGGATTTGATTTTACCATATTTTTTTTAAGATTAACAATATCAATAAATTCTAAATTTAGAATTCTAGGATAAGTTTTAGAAGCTTTTCTCATTCCACCTCCTACACAAATTTTATCTCCCTTGATCAAACCTAAGGCAACTAAGGATATTCCAGTCTGTTTGTATACGGCACAGTGGATTTTCTCACCATTACAACTAATTGAAAAAAACACATGTCCTCCTTTTTCTCTGATGGGATTACTCAGGACAATTCCAGTTATTGTTCCAGAGGCATATGGTTTCAATGTTAATTTTGTAAATGTATTTTTTAGGTGATCATTAGTTCCTTGATTAGATTTGAAGATCATGTGACCTGCCAATTTTTCCTTAGTCTCCAAAATTTTTGTTGCTTTCAATAATGAATCAACCCTTTCACCACGTATCCCATAAAATACAGGATCAGGGCCATGGGGTGTAATCAAAACTCTTGATTTTTTATTATCAAAGCTATTGAAAGTATGAGGAAATGTTTTGTTTTGCATTTTTTTTACACTTTTTGAAGAAAGTTGTCTTTCTTTTCCAAACTTAGATTGCTTTCTATAACTTAACAATTCTAGAGTGTGATCATTAAATTGATATCCTATTGCACCAATAGCACCAACTAATCCTTGTCCGTTTCCAATGTAAAAAATTTCAAGATTATTTTTTGACGCAAATTTTTTTGCTTGATTTCTATTAATTAGTTGCCACAAGGCCAATTCACTAAATTCTATAAAATTCAAAGGAATGGTCTCGTTTTCATAAAAAACTAATCCAGGATTTGCCCCATTTTTGGTATCTGAATATTTGGAGATAAAATTTTTGATTTTATTTTTAATTTTAGTAGGGTTCTTAGTTTTTATTTTCAGGGATACTGCTCCATTTCCTCTAGTTTTCCATGGTATATTTGGATTAAATCTAATTAATTTGGGAAAATCTAGGAGTTCAGAATCTTGTTTTTTTAAATAATCTACGACTTTGTAGG
This sequence comes from Candidatus Nitrosopumilus sp., assembly GCA_029863275.1. Taxonomy (GTDB): domain Archaea; phylum Thermoproteota; class Nitrososphaeria; order Nitrososphaerales; family Nitrosopumilaceae; genus Nitrosomaritimum. The sequence continues at coordinate 15,586 of JAOTVS010000011.1, read as the reverse complement.
CCAAAAAGGTGGTACACATCCCCTTTGGAGAATCAGTGTCATCAAATCCAATATGCAATGTACTCATTGATTCATTGTTTTATTCCAGTCATTTTTAGTTGTCGAGTTTTACAGTTGGTTTAAATTAAAATCTTGGAATTTGTAGTTAAATTGATAATAGTAGATGAAGATAGAATCTTCAAAGAAATTCAATCAAAACAACCAGCTTCAGTTTCTTTAAATGGTCCTGATGGAATTCTGCCTCAAATTCAACAGACTGCTGTAAATATTACAAACAAATTTGGAATTCCAGCATATGTTCTAGCTGATACTACATGGGGAACATGTGATTTGAATTCAAATGCTGGAAAAATTTTAGGTACTGGAATTCAATTTAACATTGGTCATACTATAAACACCGAATCTATTGAAAAAAATGTAATTTTGATTGATGCATTTGATGATATCAAGTTTGACAGTGTTGCCGAAAAATGTGCAGTGATTTTATCCGGAAAAACTATTGGTCTCATAACAGACAGTCAACATCTTAATCAAATGAAGAAGGTTGAAGGTATTCTAACAAAGAATAACATTAAGGTAAAAATTGGAAAGGGGGGAGGACAATTAAATGATGGTCAAGTATTTGGATGTGAATTTTATCCGGCAACAAAGCTAAAAGAAGAAGTAGATGCATATGTATTCTTGGGACAAAGTAACTTTCACGCATCTGGAATTGCCTTGTCAACTAATATGCCCACATATGTTTTGGATCCGTATTTTAATGAAGTAAGAGAGATAACTGAATTTGCGCAGAAATTAAAAAGAAAAGCAACTCTGGCAATTTACAAAGCAGCCGAGGCCAAATCGTTTGGAGTAATTGTTGGACTTAAAGAAGGTCAATTATCAAAATTGTTTGCTTTAAAATTCAAAAAAGAATTAGAAAAAGAGGGGAAAACTGTTCAATTATTTGCATTAACTGATATAACCAGTGAAAGATTAAACAATTTAAAAGGAATCGATGCATTTATCCAAGTAGCATGTCCTAGAATATCAACTGATAATCAATTTGATAAACCTGTTTTATCATCCCCACAAGCTAATGCTCTTTTGAAAGTCTTAAGAAATGAAGACATAGAAGAATATCTAGAGCTCCCACACTGGTTGTAAATTTACGAAATTAGGCTTTGGAATCTTGGATGGTCGTTTAGTTTTTCAAAAAATTTGGATTTCTTGGCCTTTATTTTATTTTGACTTTTTTGTGTAATTGACATTTCTAAATTATCAAGTGCCTCATTTAATCTCGATAGCATGAGAAGATTGCATGATTTATCAAAAAGAACATCGCTATTATTTGGGTAATCCTTCAAAATTTTGTTACAACAAACAATAGATTCCTCAAATTTTTCTAAGGATAGTAAAATTCTTTCCTTGTGGTATAATGCAATCTTGTATCCTGGATTTGAATGTAAAATTACATCACAATCAGAAAGAGCTTCAAGTAGATCTCCTTTTTTTCGTAAAGATGATATTTTATTTACTAACAAAGAAAGATCGTTTGGATTTAATTTCAATGCAGAATTATAGCATATTAAGGCAGAATCATAATCTTTTAACTTACTTAGAGCATATCCTTTGTTATTCAAACATCCTAAATGATTGGGATTTTCTTCAAGAATTTTATCGTAATAAGAAATTGCTTTTTGAAGTTTACCTAATAAAAATAATCTATTTGCCTCATCTAAAACTGAATTTATTTTGGGATTGGTTGTCATTTTCAGAAAAGATTTATGGTTGCATTAAGATCTTTCCAAAAAGACCCTTGCCTTTTAGCATCTTTGTATGAGCTTCTGCTGCTTGTTCTAAAGGGAAAACAGAATCAATTATGGATTTAATTTTCCCTTTTGAGATCCAATACAACCCTTGCTCTAATTCAGCTCGATTTCCTTGTGTTGAACCTAAAATGTTAACTCCTTTAAAGAAAATATGACGTAAATCCGTTTTAGCATCATATCCAGTAGTGGCACCTGTTGTTACAATTGTAGCCCCATATTTTAACAAGGTCAGTTCTTTATTCCAGTGTGAACCACCAATGTGCTCAAAAATTACATCTATTCCAGTAGTGTCTCCAAAAGGTTTTGGAATTTTCTTTGAAATTTCACGCACTTCTTTATTCCAATCCTCCCTTCTATGATCTACTGCATAGTCTGCGCCTAGATCTAATAATTTATCTAATTTATCTGGACTTGATGTCGCAATTACAGTACAGCCAAACAATTTGGCAATCTGTATCCCAAAAGTTCCAATACCTGAGCTTCCACCCATAACTAAAACTAATTGTCCTGGTTGAATGTTTGCTCTACCTACCAACATATGCCATGATGTAAGTAAAGTCATGGATGCAGCTGCGGCTTCATCATAAGTTACATTTTTAGGAATTTTTACCACATTTTCTTCTGGAAGGTGTGTAACTTCACAATATCCTCCCCAAAGAGGACCTGTTTCAAAACCCCATATCTTTCTCTGTCTGCAATCATATTCACGTCCTGAAGTGCAATATTTACAAATACGACAAGACATATTTCCATGAGAAACAACCCTGTCACCTATCTCAATATTTTTTACTTCACTGCCAATGGCGATTACTTCTCCGGCAGCATCTGTTCCAGAAATATGTGGAAGAGGTATTGCAAGAGGTTTTCCTCTCATACCCCAGATATCGTCATAATTTAAGGCAGCAGATTTTACTTTAAAAATAACTTCATTAGATCTAGGTGTTGGTTCAGGAATGTCTTTAATTTTTAAAATTTTGGAAAAATCATCATTCGTGGTATACTCTTCATACACTAAGGCCTTCATCATTTTAGGAAAATTTTTCAAAGTTATATGAATTACCCAATCCTAGAACCACAAACAATTATAATCATAAAATAGAGAATCACAGCATGTCTGAATCCATAGCATTTCCTGGAGATAAAATTGCTTCAATTGAGGAATTTGAGGCTGGATACAACACCTTTGATGATGGTGATATGGTACGTGCCTCTACTGTTGGGGAAAAAAATTTAGACAAAACATCTCGAATTGTTAGCATAAAACATCCTAAAATGTTATCAATTCCGCAAGTGGGAGATATCATTATTGGTACTGTTGCCGCAGCTATGTCTTCAATGATTGCAGTAACTATTGATTACATAAACGGAAAACCTACAACATCCAAAGTAGAGTGTGTATGTTCAATAAGGAATCTTAGAAAAAAAAATGTGGCTTTGTTAAACGATATTGTTACCCTAAAAATTTTAAATCACCTTAATGGAACTATACATGCAACAATAGATGAGCCGAATTTAGGAGTTTTATTTACAAAATGTAGAAAATGTGGTGGAAAAGTTGTTCAAATGCGTGATGCTATAAAATGCACGGAATGTTCTTGGATTGATGAAAGAAAACTTTCAACAAACTTTGGTAACAGTGATTTTGTTCATTTGTGAGTATATAAAATGACTAAAGTATCGTTCCAAGGGGAGCGAGGAGCATATAGCGAGGCAGCAGCTAGATCATTTTTTGCTGAGGAAATTGAAACAATTCCATTTTCAACATTTGCACAGGTTTTAGAAAGTACAGTTTCAAACATTACAGATTATTCGGTCTTGCCAGTAGAAAATTCCTTGGAAGGTAGCGTTGGAGAAAGTTATGATTTACTATATTCCACTTCCCTAAATGCGGTAGGTGAAATTTACTATAGAATAGAACATTGCTTAATTGGAAATGGTAAATTAGAAGAAGTTGATACTGTATATTCTCACCCTCAAGCTTTAGGACAATGCAGAGATTTTATTCAGAAGTACAATATGAAAACAGTTCCGACTTATGATACTGCTGGAAGTGTAAGAATTATCAAAGAATTAAACAAGGCAAATATTTCATGCATTGCAAGTAAAACAGCTTCACAAATTTACAATATGCCTATTATATCAGAAAAAATTACTGATGATCTTAATAATTATACAAGATTTCTTGTTCTATCTAAAAAAACTAGTGAAGAAACTGGAACCGATAAAACATCTATAATGTTTTCAATAACTCATGAACCTGGATCTCTTTTCCGGATTATCGAGAATTTCCAGAAATATAACATTAATCTAACCAAAATTGAATCAAGACCAACAAAATCAACAAATTGGGAATACAATTTTTATGTCGATTTTGAAGGTCATGCAAAAAATCAGCATGTTTCAAAGATGCTTGAAAAAATTAAAAATGAAACATTGTTTATGAAAATTTTGGGTTCTTATCCTTCCGCGAAGTTAAATTAAAATCCTTTGGGTTTTCTAAATGTTAAGCCCATACTAAATCCAATTATTACAACTCCCGTTATAATCACCATTAAATCATATGTAAACCAGATAGGATCAGAACTTCGAATTAAAACTCCTGTGATTTCTAATTCGGTATTTCCAGTATTTCGTATTTGGATTTTAGTCTCTCCTTCCTCAGAGTGTACCCAATCTAATTTTAATTCCTCTGTATAGGATTTGTTTAAAATTTGTAATCCATTGCCAGGGCTTTTTAGATTTAGATTAAAAGAATCCCCAATTATTTTCATGGATTGGGGCGTATTTGCAGGAGCTGGGATGGTATAAGATATTTGATCGCCATATTCAACCAAATAATTTTCATTTATGGTAAGAGTTCCTACATGTACTATTAAAGAAACAGCCCCAAGTGCAATAATTATACTTCCAACAATAATTCCGATAATAGTTTTCTTAGATAACACAATTCATTGATTTGATATACCGCTTAAAAAATTAGCGAATTATTTTTTAGTAGAAATTACTCTTAAAATCTATTATTTTTCTAATGAGAGTTATGAGTGGCATTTGATTTAATCGACAATCTTTCTAATAATGAACCTATTTGTTGTTGGAAATCAGCAAATATTTTCTCAATAATCTTTAAAAATCTCTCACCTTCAATTAATCCCACTATAACTATCACAACTAATATTATTCCAATAGCAATCAAAATTTTCTTTCCTTTTCCCATACGTTTTGGCATAGTTGTTGACCTTGTTTGAATCCAAGATTGGGAATCTTGTTTTAGTTTTTCAGAAGTTACCTTTGGTCTATCATTTAATTTTTCAATGGGACTCCCACAATTATTACAAAATTTTGCCAGATTAGGATTTTCAGTTCCACATTTCCAACAATAATTAGAAACAGAATTTACAGGGGAAGAGGAAGTTGGTTCTATTTTTGAAGGTTGAGGTGTAACAGTTTCAACATTTCTGATATGACGCTCTAACAAGTCATTAAGATAGGTCTTATCTGATAGGGCAAGTACTTTGTTTTCTTCTAATCTAGATTTAATGTGTTCAAGTCGGTATGGATCTCCTACATTCATTTTGATCAGAGAGTTAACCTGATCCAGTAACGAATTCATCTGGATTGATAATTAAAATGGCTCTATTTATGATATTGTGATAATCTCTAAGTTTGTTTATCTTTCTAATCATGTCTCAGATTATTACAAAAAAATATTTTTTGTAATATTAAAATTCATTGATTTTATCTTTTTCCTTGTCTACCAAATATCATTGTTGTTTTAATTCAAATTATGTTTTCTTTTTGAAAACACTTTTTTACTGTTAAGCCCAAGATTATCAAAATTATGCCTAAGACTACTAGAAAATCAGCTAGCAATAAAAGTTGAAATGCAATATTACAGTCTGTTGATTTTTGCGTTACAAAAATTGTTTGTATAGTTAATCCCAAACCGCTCTTGCAAAAGGAATCCAAATCTTTTACAATCCCATTTGAATCTCCAAAGGGAACAATAAATCCACCGATCCCAAAAATCATTATTATGAATCCCAGTATTACTAATTCCTTTCTTATCTTTTTAGTTATAGGGATGGTTTTTGGTAAATGAATTTCTATACTAGATTTTACAACATCAATTGGTGATTCACAATTTGTACAAAATGCATTGGCCTTAGGATTTTTTGTCTTGCAATTCCAACAATAATTAAATTCAGAACTTTCTTCCGAAGATATAATTGGTTCTGTTGTTATTATTGGATTTTCATTATTTTCAATATTCCTGAGATTTGATAAAGTCAATAGGCGATTTAGATAATTTGTATCTGATAATGTTAGTTTTTTATTTCGTTCTAACCTGGATTTAATGTGTGCAAGTCGGTATGGATCTCCTAAATCTTTTTTGATTAAAGAGGTAATATTATCAAATATTGAATCCATTTGCATAGGTAATCTATTATGCTATATTTATGATATTTCGATATTTTCAAAAAATATTTTTCAATTAAATTTTAATTTTCTAAAAAAATTATTAACAATTATTTTGAAATTACAAGATAGAGGTTTCTAACATGGGATGTAGAATATAGTATATCTAGTCTAATTGAATAAACATGATGTTTGAGATTAATTTTTTTCTTTAAAAATTTTGAAAACTACATGACTGAAACATCATGAGGTTGACTTTCTGCAAATCCTGCTCTTGACATTTTAATAAATTCTGCATTGTCTTGCATTTGAGTAATATTATGAGCTCCACAATAGCTTAGACCAGAACGAACACCGCCAGTTAGCTGTTTGAGAATATCAGTTACTGTACCCTTGTAGGGAACCATTGCTTCAACCCCTTCGGCAACATAATCATTTAGATCATCATCAAATGAAACTGATCCAGAATCTTTTGATTTTCTCCCCAAAGAGGCTCCAAGTGAGGCCATTCCACGATAAACTTTGAAACGTTTTCCATTTTTAGTCAATACAGTACCTGGAGATTCATCTGTTCCTCCCAACATACTTCCTACCATTACTGAAGAAGCACCAGCAGCTAATGCCTTAGTAGCATCACCAGATGTTCTAGTTCCACCATCTGAAATAATTGGAATACTATATTCACGACCAATTTTTGCACAATCCATTACTGCAGTTAATTGTGGTACTCCAGATCCCGTTATTACTCGAGTAATGCAAATTGAACCAGATCCTACACCAACTTTAACTGCATCTACACCAGCTTTGATTAAATCTTCAGCTCCATGAGAGGTTGCAACATTTCCAGCAATTAATTCACAATCAGGATATGCTTTTTTTATATTTCGAACAGTATTAATCGCATTTTCACTGTGACCGTGTGCAATGTCTACTACTAAGACATCAGCTCCTGCACCCAATAAAGCCTCTGTTCTTTCTAAAAAGTCTCCTTTTACTCCAACTGCAGCTCCGACAAGAGGTCTTCCTTTCTTATCTTTTGATGCTAGTGGATAGGCTGCAATGTTTGTAATATCTTTACTTGTAATTAGACCTGCGATGGAACCTGAATCATCTACTATTGGTAGTTTTTCTATTCTGTGTTTATGTAAAATCTCTTTAGCTTCTTCTGGACTTGTCCCAGATTTAGCAGTAACAACATCTTTAGTCATTACATCTTTAATTAAATGAGTAGTGTTTTTTTCAAATAATAAATCTCGGTCTGTAACGATTCCAGTAAGTTTTGAGTTTGAATCCACTACTAAAAGACCAGATACTTCTTTTTCATTAGCATAGTCAATAGCATCTTGCACAGTTTTATCTTGATTGATAATATATGGATTTTCTATAATTACACTGCCAGATCGTTTTACCTTAAGAACTTCATTTGCTTGTTCTTGGATGGTTAAAAATCTGTGAATAAATCCTATCCCTCCAGCACGAGCCATAACAACTGCCATTGCAGATTCTGTGACTGTGTCCATATTGGCACTGGTAAATGGGATGTTAAGAGAGATGTTTCGAGATAGTTTTGTGCTTAAATCAGTTTGAGATCTACTTGTAATATCAGAATATTTGGGGACAAGAAGAACGTCATCAAAAGTTAATCCTTCTTTAAATTCCAACTGAACCTTGTTAAGAAAGTCAAATATTGATTATAAGCCTTTGTTTCCTTTAGATAGCTTTAATGCGACTTTAATTGCATCATTTGTCTCTAAAATGTTGTGAGTTCGTATTATGTCAGCACCGTTTTGAACAGCTACTATCTCTGCTGCAATTGATCCAAATAGTCGATCAGATGGATCATCTTTTCCTAAAAGTTTTCCGATAAAAGATTTGTTTGAAACTGAGATCAGAACTGGGTAATTTTGTTTTATTGAATTTAAGCTTTGTATAATTTGAATATCTCGTGTAACCCAATCAGAATTTATTTTTGTAAAAAAAGGACCTTTTCCAGATCTTCGAAAAAAACCAATTGCAGGATCTACAACTATTTTGTTAGATGAGAAACCAATTTTTTTTAAAGTGTCAATACTTTTCTTTAAAAGACTTTTAGCTAGAACAACTTGGTTCCCAGATATTTTTTTTATGCTAAATGCACCTAAAATTAATGAAGGATCATATTTTGAAATAACATCAATCATTTTTTCATCATATTTTAATCCAGAAATATCGTTAATGATGTCAGCTCCAAGATCCAATGCAGATTTTGCTACGCTTGCTCTACATGTATCCACTGAAATAGGCAGATTGGAAACATTTTGAATAATTTTTATCGCCTTGGAAATTCGATTTAATTCTACTTTTTCGGAAATTATTGTAGATAGATAAGGAGCAGTTGACATTCCACCAATATCAATAAAATCTGCCCCATCAATTTCCATTTTCATTATAGATTTTGATATGTTTTGTTTAGTTGTTTTAATGGATTTTTTGTAAAACGATTCAGGACTAGTGTTTAAAATTCCCATAATACGAACAGGGTTTTTACCACCTACGCCTATATTTCCAAGTCTTGTCACATGATTTATGATGAACCATTCTAATTTTAGTCATATGATGATTTCAGGGTGGAACTCAAGATATAGTAAAATTTTAAAGGAATTCAACTATGAGAAGAAAGACGATTTAGATTCTGCCAAAATGTTAGATTCTTTATTAGGAGATGAAATTAATTTGGAAAAAATTTGTGGATTAATTAAAAATCAAACTGTTTTCATAGTAGGAGCTGGTCCTTCTTTGTCTTATGCAATACCCATTCTCCATCAGTTTAAAAAAACTATAAAAATTGTAGCAGATAGTGCAGTTAAATATTTGATTGAAAATGGGATTACACCAGATATCATTGTGACAGATCTTGATGGCGATAAAGAAACTTTTAGAAAAATTGGAAAGTCTAAAACTATTTTTGTTGTTCATGCACATGGCGATAACATTTCTAAACTAAATTTAATTAAAAATTTTAAAAATTGTATTGGAACTACACAGACTAAACCTTTTGGAAAATTACAAAATTTTGGTGGATTTACAGATGGAGATAGAGCTGTTTTTCTTGCTAGTTATTTTAAAGCGAAGAAAATTATTTTGTTGGGAATGGATTTTGGAAAACGAATTGGGAAATTTTCTAATACCAAACCCTCAGAAAGAACAATAAAATTGAAAAAATTAAAAAAAGCAAAGTCCTTGTTGGAATGGCTGGCAATAAAAACAAAGTCTGAATTATTTACAACCTCAAGTCCAATTTTGGGATTTAAAAAGATCCCATTTCAAAATCTTGATAGTATAATTACCTAGAATGCATTTAATAGCCATATCTACTTGAGTTCAAATATGAAGCATTCAGAGGAACAGATTAAAGAGATTGCTAGTTGGAGAGAAGATTTGATTAAGCAAATAGGAAAACATACTCAGGCAATAGAAATACTTGAAGCAAGACTAATAGTTTTAGATTCGATGTTAAAAGAATCAAGTTTTACTAAAGCATCCTCACTAGAAAATGTAAAAAAAAATTCTGAAGAAACCATAGTAAAAGAGAGAAAATCTATCCCAATTACTAGTGGCAGTGATGGTAAAGTTATTGCAAATGCGTTTGTATCATCAGAACAGGTTGAAATAATTTTGGAAAGTGATATAGGAATTGCCGCAGATGTTCCTCCATTCAAGTCCTTTTTTATCGACAGAATTATTGGAGAAATGAAGCGAAAAGATGCGTCAGATGCAGATAGTGGAAAAATACAAAAAGATTCTATCATTGATTATATAATTAATAAAAATGGTTCAAATATCCGTGAAATAATAATCAAGAATTATAAAGAAAAAGAAAGAGTTAACGAAATTATTAACACAGTTGGTTGGTCGTTTACACGTATGTTAGAGAACATCAAAAGGTGATTTAATGGATAAAATTGTTATTTTAGATTTTGGTTCTCAATACAGTCATCTTATTTGTAGAAGGATTCGAGATTTTTCAGTGTATGCTGAGCTTGTTCCCTATGATATTACCTTAGAAGAACTACAAAAACACGATCCTAAGGGCATTATTTTTTCAGGTGGTCCATCTAGTGTTTATAATTCAGATGCTCCGATACCAGATGATAAGATTTTTGATATGAAGTTACCTCTTCTTGGAATTTGTTATGGACATCAATTAATTGTAAACAAATTTGGGGGAAAAGTAAAACGAGCAAATAAAGAATATGGTTCATCATTACTTACAATTGATAATGATAAAGATCTTCTAAATGGAATAGGAGAATCCGTTAGAGCATGGATGAGCCATGGGGATGAAGCAGAAGAAATGCCAGCAGGGTTTCAAGTTATCGCTCATACTAAAAGTGCAAAAGCTGCTGCAATTGCATCTAATGAAAAATCAATTTATGGTATTCAGTTTCATCCAGAAGTAGTTCACACTGAACAAGGAACGGAAATTCTCAAAAATTTTGTACTAAAAGTTTGCCGCGCTAAACAAGATTGGACCATGGAGGGATTTATTGAATCTGAAGTGAAAAAGATTTCAGAAATTGAAGGTAATGTTTTGTGTGGAGTAAGTGGAGGAATAGATTCAACAGTAGCTGCTTTGTTAATACACAAAGCAATTGGAGACAGATTAAAGTGTGTCTTTGTAAATAATGGACTTTTGCGATTAGATGAAGAAAAAGAAATTGATGAGATGTTTAAAAATAATTTTAAATTAAATTTTACTAGAATAGATGCTGTAGAAACTTTTTTGCATAAATTAAAAGGAGTTAAAGATCCGGAAATAAAAAGAAAGATTGTAGGCGAAGAATTCATTACAGTTTTTTCAGAATTTGCAGAAAAAAATGGACCTTTCAAATGGTTAGCTCAAGGTACTTTGTATCCAGACGTGATAGAAAGTGGAGTTTCAAAAGGTCCAGCTGCAGTGATAAAATCACATCATAACGTAGGTGGTCTTCCGGATTGGTTAAATTTAGAAATTTTAGAACCTCTCAAAGAATTGTACAAAGATGAAGTAAGAGCAATTGCAAAGATTTTGAAAGTTCCAGAAAGGCTTTTCATGCGACATCCATTTCCTGGACCTGGACTGGCAGTACGGATAATTGGAGAAGTTACTCCAAAAAAACTTGAGATTTCTAAACGTGCAAGTAAAATTGTTGAAGAGGAATTGATGGAGGCAAATATTTACAGTGATGTTTGGCAAGCCTATGCTGCAGTTGGGGATGATAAAGCAGTTGGTGTTGTTGGAGATGAAAGAAAGTATGGGAATATTGTAATGATAAGAGTGGTTGATTCCATTGATGCAATGACTGCAGATTGGACGAGGCTTCCACACGGATTATTAGAAAAGATGAGTAATAGAATTACAAACGAGATTGAGGATGTAACATGGGTAACATATACAATTTCAAGCAAACCTCCTGCAACTATTGAGCCACAATAAAGTGATAATCAGTTATTCGCACGGTATGCAACAATTATTATTATTCGAGTAGAAAAATCGTTTGTTATGAATTATGAAAAAATATGTGATGAAATTCTAAATTGTGATGATCAAATTAGATATGTAGGAGTCTATGATTATGGAGAACTATATGATAAAATGAGACCTGGAGTTTCAAATTATCTTACCAGAGAGGAAACAGAATTATCCTTATCTCAAGCAATTTATCGATGGGCAACTAGAAAAAAGACTATCTCTAAAATTGGCAAGCCAATTTATGCAATGGCAAAATATGAGAAAATTTATCGAGTAACTATACCTATTGGAGGAGCTGGATTAATTTTGATTGCTACTGAATTAAGTGCAAATGTAAATGGAATAGTAGATAAAATTTTGGCTATCCAATCAAAATACTCTGAAAATTGACATAAATTGTACTCGTGTTTCTTTAAGAATCTAAGGTAGTAAGGCTGCCCCAAATACTCCACTAGAATCTCCAAGTTGATTTCTCACTATAGGAGTATCAACAAGATCACTGAAAACTTTTTCATAAACATTTTTGGTCCCCTCAGAATATAGAAAATCTATGTTTGAGACTCCTCCCCCAAGTATAATAACATCTGGATCTAGAATATCGATTACATTTGCAAGAGATGTTCCAAAATTATCTAAAAATTCTTGCTTCCACTGTATGAAATGGGAATTCTCAAAAGAAGTTACTATTTCAGGTAACGGTTGGGTTTTATCCGTTAGTTCTTTCCACCTTTGCTCTAATGCAGGTCCGCTGATATAGGATTCAACACATCCTTTTTTACCACAATAACAACTTCTTCCATCTTTGTGTAAAGTATGATGACCCCATTCACCAGCTATATTTGTTCTGCCATGATGGATTTTCCCATCAATTACTATTCCTCCTCCAATACCTGTTCCTAAAATTGCACCAAAAACAAATGAATTATTTTTTGCTGCACCCATAGTTGCCTCTGATATTGCAAAACAATTGGCATCGTTTTCAATTGAAATTTTTTTATCTAGCTTTTTTTCTAAATCTTCCTTTAATGGTTTTCCAATCAAACATTGAGTATTACTATTTTTGATCAAACCTGTTTTTTTTGATATCGCCCCTGGAGTGCAAATTCCCACAGTATAATTGACAATTTCTTTTGATATGTCGTTTACAAGATATTGAATTGTGTTTAGAATTTCTTGATAATTATTTTTGGGAGTAGGTAACCGTTTTCTTTCAACTGTATCTAATGAATTATCAAGTAAAATTCCTTCAGTTTTGGTCCCTCCTAGATCTATTCCTATTCTATACATACTAATTCAAATGAAATGCTTAAGTTTTCAGGAAATTGTTTTTTTACGATTAGGAACCTGGTGCGCCCGAAGTGGCTATAACATCATCAATTCTAAGAATCATGCATGCTGCTTCAGTTGCAGATTTGATAATTTGTTCTTTTACTGCAATAGGTTCTATAACATCAATTGCTAGCATATCTGCAATCTTTGTGTTTCTAGCATCAATTCCAGTCCATTTTTTTCCTTGACTTTGTTTTGCTCTAAGTTTTGCCATAGTGTCTATGGGATCCATACCTGCATTCTCTGCAATTGTTAGAGGAATAATCTCGAGAGCCTCTGCATATTTTTTGATGGCAAGTTGCTCTCGTCCATCAAAGTTATCAGCCCAATCTTTGAGTTGTGAGGCAGCATATGATTCTGGAGCTCCTCCTCCTGCGACAATTTGAGGTTTTTCAATTACATCTTTTACTACCATCAAAGAATCATGAATAGAACGATCTACCTCATCAATAACTCTTTGAGAACCACCTCTGATTAACATGGTTACAGAGTGAGGATTTTTGCAGCCTTCAACAAAAACCCATTTGTCAGATTCAACTTTCTTTTGATGTACAAGATTTGCAGAACCTAAATCTTTTTCTGAAAGATCTTCAAGATTGGCTGAAACACGACCACCTGTGGCTTTTCCAAGTTTAATCATATCACTTTCTTTTACACGACGTACAGCTAAAATCCCATATTTTGATAGGTAATGCTGCGCGATATCATCAATTCCTTTTTGACAAATAAGGACATTACAACCTATATCATGAAGTTTGTCAACCATTCCTTTGAGCATTCTGTTTTCTTCTTCTAAAAACATCTGCATTTGAGTTGGATCTGTAATTCTAATTTCAGAACTCATTTCAGTTTTTTCTATTTCAAGGGCACTGTTAATTAAAGCAATTTTTGCATTTTCAATTCTTGTTGGCATTCCGCTATGAACAATTTCTTTATCTAAAACTATACCCTTGACAATTTGGGTGTCTTGTATTGAACCGCCTGTTTTCTTTTCGATTTTAATATTATCCAGATCCACTGAGTAAGTTTCACCTTTCTTTGTTACAACGTTTAGGATTGCATCTACAACTACTTTAGAAAGTATTCCACTATCCTCTGAAATCAATTTGGATTGCATACTAGTAGTTGCAATTTTTAAAAGAGATTCTTTATCATCAGATTTTATGGTCTTTGCCATCTCAGCGTAAATTTCTAGAGTTTTTTCAGCTGCTGCTTGATAACCATCAATTATTACTGATGCATGGACATCTTTTTTTAGAAGATCTTCGGCTCTTGCCAAAAGTGTTCCTCCAAAAACTACTGAAGATGTGGTCCCATCTCCAACCTCGTTATCAACAGTTTTTGCAATTTCAACCATCATTTTTGCGGCTGGGTGTTGAACATCAATTTCCTTTAAAATAGTTGCACCATCATTTGTAATAGTAACATCTCCCAAAGAGTCAACTAACATTTTGTCTAAACCTCTTGGACCTAAACTACTTTTAACCAAGGATGCAACAAGTTTTGCCGCAGCTATGTTATTTTGCTGAGCATCTCTACCTTTTTGCTGTAAAGCACTTTCCTTAAGAACTAATACAGGTCCATTTGGTCCTTGTTGAATTGATGCCATTAAGATTCAGCTTCAATCCCCTAAAGCCCCTTTTTAATATTACTTACTTGATTGGATCGATGAATAATCTCTTCTTAACATCAACGATTCCTCTTGAAAGGATTCGTACTGATGGAAGAGCTAAGAAGGGTAGAAATAGTGGAATTAAATGAGGTCTTGTAAATTTACAGCCTGACTCAATTATTGTGTTATTGATTTTCTCAAAATTTGATGAAACATTTTCAAAAGAATCGGTAGAAATAATCCCTGCCATCTGTAAAGGCAAAGAAGCCTCTATTTTTCCAGACTTTACTACCACTAATCCACCCTGATTTTTTCTCAGTGTATTTGCAGCCGTTGCCATATCAGAATCATTTGAACCAATAACAATCAAGTCATTTTCATGAAAACTCCAAGTTGATGCAAACGCACCAATATCTGCTCCAAAATTTTCTAGAAATCCGATGACATGATTTTTTGTTCCATGAATTCTATCAAATGCGGCAACTTTCCAAACATCCTTTTCAATCGAAGGTAAAACGTTTCCATTTGATGTATCTAATTCTGTGGAACCTAGTTTTGTGATAATCTCAGTTTGCATAAGTATAGTATTTGCATATACTTTTTTCTTTTTTGATTTGATTTCAAAATCTTTAGTAGAAAATTTTTTTAGTTTTACAGTATTTTTAATCCACGGAGGAAGAATCTTCTTTTTAATTGAAGTAACAATACTTCCATTAGAAACAACTAATTTTCCTCCTACAAAGACTTTGGAAGGTTTTACAGACTTCAAATCATTGAAAATTATAATATCCGCTAATTTGCCAGGTGCAATTCCTCCCAAATCTTTGCCCATATTATAATAATCAAAACAATTTTTTGAAGCCATTGAAATAGCATCTATAGGTTCTAATCCAAATTTTATTGACTCTTTAATACAATGGTCAATAT
>JAOTVS010000045.1 GCA_029863275.1 Candidatus Nitrosopumilus sp. | reverse complement strand
TGATTTGTTTTGATTAGGGTTTTTTGATTTGTTTTGATTAGGGTTTTTTGATTTGTTTTGATTAGGGTTTTTTGATTTGTTTTGATTAGGGTTTTTTGATTTGTTTTGATTAGGGTTTTTTGATTTGTTTTGATTAGGGTTTTTTGATTTGCCCTCTTGACAAAGTTGAATATAAAGTTTGAATGCCTGATCTACAGAAGCATCTCCATGAACTATAGAACGAATTGCGCGTATCATTGGGACAGGATTATTTGATTGCCAAATATTTCTTCCCATATCAACCCCAACTGCACCTGCTTTGATTGCATTGTAAGTTAGTTGCATTGCATCACGCTCAGGGATTTTTTTTCCCCCAGCTACAATTATTGGAACAGGACATGAACCAACTACTTTTTCAAAGTTATCGCAATAATAGGTCTTGACAATATGAGCACCTTGTTCTGCTGCAATTCGGCAGGCAAGAGAAAGATAACGTGAGTCCTTTCCGAGTTCTTTTCCAACTGCAGTTACTGCCAAGACTGGTATACCATATTCTTCTCCAGCACTTACCAGTTTTCCAAGGTTTACAATGGTCTGATTTTCATATTTTGAACCTACAAACATGGACATTGCAACGGCGCTAGCGTTTAATCGAATAGCTTCCTTCATGGTGACTGTGATTTGTTCCTGAGAGAGGTCTTCTCCAATTATGCTTGCCCCACCAGAAACACGTAGAACCATAGGTACAGAAGTATTTGGATTAACAGATGTTCGTTGCACTCCTCTAGTAAGCATCAAAGAATCACAATATTTCAATAGTGGAGAAATTGTTTTTTTTGGATTTTCTAATTTTTCAGTAGGTCCCAAAAAATATCCATGATCTACTGCCAACATTAAGGCACGATTATTTTGAGGATTGATTATTTTTGCCAACCGATTTTTTAATCCCCAATCCATATGTCTACAAATTTGAAAGAAAAATGTACCTTTCTTAAGCCTTTCTTATCTTGTAATTATTATCTTCATCGCATTTTCACCACTTTTCGCATGATCAAATGCTTTTTGAGAATCTAAAATTGGATAAGTGTGAGTAACTAGCTGTTTTACATTAATTTTAGAGGATTCAATTAATTGAAGAGCTTCTTTAGTATCCTTATCAGAAGCAGCATAACTTGTCACCAAAGTAATTTCTTTGGAATAAATTTTACTCATATCCAAATTAATTTTTGAATCCTTTGATGGAACCCCAAACATCATAACCGTTCCTCCTTTTCTTACAATTTCAATGGCATCCTCTAATGCCTTTAAGCTACTTGTGGCAACTATTGCAATATCAACGCCTTGTCCATTTGTTTTATCTAAAATAGATTCAAGTTTTTTTTCACTTTTTGAATTTATTGTCTCAGATACATTAAATTTTTTTGCAAAATTTAATCTAAAATCATTAACATCGAAACAGAAAATATCTGAAAATTTTTTAGATTGGGCAAGCATGACATGCATCATTCCTGTTGGGCCAACACCAAAAATAGCTGCCGAATCACCTTCTTGATAGTCAAATTTACTCCAAGAGCGAACACAACATGCTAGTGGTTCAATCATTGCTGCCTCCTCAAATGTCATTGAATCAGGAATTTTTAGAACACCTCCATGAAGGACATTCCATTCTGGAACAACATATTCTTCAGACAATCCACATGGAGAGAGATTTGTTTCAGAGTATTTTTTACACATCGTTTCATTTCCGTGTTTACAAAGATGGCAAGAATAACACGCGACATGATGATGTGTGAAAACTCTATCTCCCTTTTTTAAATCAATAATTTTAGAACCAACATCTAAAATAATTCCAGATGGTTCATGTCCTAGTTTCGTTGAAGGTTGTCCATATTGACCAAACACTTTTTCTAAATCAGAGCCACAAATTCCACAGGCATGCATTTGAACCAAAACTTCGCCAGGATTTAGAGAAAGTTTTTTTGTTTCTTCTATGGATATAAAAGATGGTTCTCTTACAAATGCTGTTTTCATATCAAACTTTTAAAATATTGAGTATAAGTAGATTAAAAAAATTTATACACCAAGAATCTTTTTGAGCATTAATCTATAGTCAACCTCAGTTTTCTTACTCCCAGTAGCAGGAAGTGCAAACACTAAAGTTGATTTTTCTGCCCTCAAATCAGTTAATTCATCATTTATTGATTCTGTAATATCATCACTTACAAGAACTAATCCAACATCAGAATCATCAGTTAATTTTTTGATTTCCTCAAGTGCGATTTTGGGAGTTGCCGATATCTTTCCAGGAATTCCAGCTAGCTGAAAACTGGTTACAAAGGATTTGCTTCCTACAGTGAATATTTTCACAGATCACATTTTGGAGGAAGCCAATTTAACCCTTTTTGGTACGTGCAAGATCAGGAAAGGTTGATTTAGTTTAAAATTTCAGATTAATTATGTCAGAAATTAATACTCAAAAAGACGTTTATCTATTTACTCATGGAAGAATGGATTTAAAAGAAAAATTGGAGAATGGTCTAATCTCAAAAGGATTTTCAAAGGAAAAAATGATCATGGCCTTACCAACAAAGGTAGGAGAAGTTGGAGACTATGTGGCAATGCTATGGAGACCCCCAACACCAGATCAAATTAAGATTCAAGTAATAACTAAAGTTGAAGAAGTGGTTCCGGAAGGAATGGTAGGGCTTTGGAGGGGTGTTTCGAAAGAGGATATTGAATCTATTCCTTTATCTTAAAATCAACTAAAGCCCGCTCCAAATTGATCCCCTTTTTGAATAGGATCAGAGCCATCTGAATTTTTTAATTTCAGGTAGAGTAAAGCCTCATAGGTTAACTTTAGCGCATCATCATCACTCAAGCCACAATCTGAAATTATTTGTTCTTTGTATTTTTGTAATTTACTTGGATCTTGCTCATCGATAGAGATTTTATCTTCAAGCATGTTTTTTGCTGTTCTTTCTATTTGTAAATTGTGCTGTTCTTCATCCATAAATATTTAGATTTTTTTCTGGTTATTAACAAGTTCTAATTAATGTGAATTTACAAGTCAGATATCAAACCTGCAAGGAATACGGAATATTCATCATCTGAAAATACAATTTTTTCAAATTTATTTTCTTTTTTTGCCAAAAGAACCGACTCTAAATGATAGCATAAATTCTTTCCAGCAAGTTTACCAAAATAATAACCAGGGCAAGAACAATATTCTCCATCAGGATCTAACCAATATTCTTTACCCTTACCCACAACTGTCCATATTTCTCTTTGGCTTGGTTCAAAGACATGAAATTTAACTCGCCGCTCAGAAACAAGTTCCTCTATACGATCCAAATTTTTTTTCACAAGAATTTAATTTAAAGGGTATTGTATATCTTTGATGTCACATGAAAAGATAATCTCTGGAAAACCAGCATTGTTAATTGAAGGTAAGAAAAAATACTTGGTTGTAACTGATCTTCATATCGGTTTTGAAAGTAGTTTTTCCTCAAATGAAATTTCTCTCGGAAAAAACACTACCGTAAACGAAACAATTGATGAATTATCAGAAATTATAGAGGCACAAAATCCAGATTCAGTCATACTTTTAGGAGATGTAAAATCAAGTATCAAAAATATTTCAAAAAGTGAATGGAATGAGGTACCTTTTTTCTTTGAAAAAATTAAAAAAAAGTGCAACATAATTTTGGTTCCTGGAAATCATGATTCAAATATCCAACTTCTAGTTCCTGAAGATATTTCTTTAATTAGTTCAACGGGTATGGAAGATGAAAGGACTTTATTTACACATGGACATACCATGCCATCAGAAAATTTTTCTCATGTTAAAAAAATAGTAATGGGACATATTCATCCAGTATTTTTTCAAGAAGAGTCTATCGTTAATGGAGAACGTGTATGGATTTCAATTAAAGCAGACAAGGGACAAATTTTTCCAAGTGAATCAGGTGAAATTGAAATCATAATAATTCCCTCTTTTAACAAGTATTTTTATGCAACAACCAAAAAAAAATATAAAAAATCAATCTCACCTATTATTGAAAAAATAAAAAAAGTAACATCAGCAAGAATAGTTACTCTTGATGGTACCATTATTGGAGATGAATCTATGTTAGATCATGTTTTGTGATCAAAATGGATCATATGGTTCAATAGGTTCAATCGTTGTCTTGTTGCTTTTTAGCCACTCTAATGTTTTTACAAAAGAATCTGCAAGTTCTATGGTAGTAAGCACAGGTACTCCCAACTCCAAAGATTTACGTCTAATTTGATATTCATCATCAAGCATTCCAACATACTTTTCTAGTGTAGAGGTACTAGGAATATTTATTATGAAATTTATTTTTCTTTCATACAATAAATCTGCAATGTTTGGTTTTCGTTGTGGTTCTGAAATTTTGTGGACCACTTCTATTTCCCCAATTTTTTCTTCAAAAAATTCTGCAGTATGTTCTGTTGCAAAAATCTTAAATCCAAGGTTTTTTAAAATTGCAATTGACTGTAGAAGTTTTTCTTTATTTTGTGCACCACCAACAGTTACCAGCGCTGCCCCGGTTTTAGGCAAATTATATCCAACAGAAATTAATCCTTTTGATAAGGCATCATAAAAGCTGCTTCCAAAGCAGGCAGCCTCTCCAGTTGATTGCATTTCTACACCTAGGGCAATATCTGCTCCATCTAATTGCATAAATGAAAACTGTGGTACCTTGATACCATAATTGTGAATTTTTTGCCATTTGTTTTTTGGAATGTCTGGTAGGGGTTTATCCAATATTGCCTTTGCAGCCAATGATATGAGATTTGTTTTTACAAGTTTTGAGACAAACGGCATAGAGCGAGATGCACGAATGTTTAGTTCTATTACATAAACATGATTATCATGAACCAAAAATTGTAAGTTAAATGGGCCTTTAACATTAAACGTAGTTGCAATTTTTGTGGTGTATTCAGTAATTGTTTCGATTGTTTTATTGTTCAAACGCCAAGGAGGAATACACATCATTGCATCTCCGGAATGAACACCTGCGCTGTCAATATGTTCTACAATTGCGCCAATAATGACTTCTTTTCCGTTACTTACTCCATCGACATCAACCTCAAGTGAATCAAGCATAAATTTTGAGATGACTACAGGGTGATCTGGGGAAACATCAGTGGCTTCTTTGACATATGTTTTTAATTCTTCTTGGGACCACACCACTTTCATCGCAGCTCCTGATAAAACATATGAAGGTCTAACAATTACAGGAAACCCAACTTCTTGAGCAAAGTTTTTGGCCTCATTAAGATTAGAAAATGCCTGCCAACGGGGTTGCTGAATGTGAAGCTTGTCTAATTCTGCACTAAATTTTGAACGATTTTCAGCTCTATCTACATCAACTGCACTTGTTCCCATAATGTTTACACCATGATCTGCTAATCCTGGTGTAAGATTATTTGCAGTTTGTCCTCCAACACAAGTAATTACACCTTTAGGATTTTCAAATTCTGTAATATCCAGGATTCTTTCTTGAGTCAATTCTTCAAAATACAATCTTGAGCAAATATCATAATCTGTTGAAACCGTCTCAGGATTACAGTTTACAACTGAGATATTTTTTTCACCGTTTTCCTGAAGACCCCAAACCATATTTACAGTCCCCCAATCAAATTCAACACTGCTACCAATTCTATAAGGACCAGCTCCGAGGACTATGATTCCTTTTTCATCAGGATTGATTTTAACATCATGGGAATTTCCACCATATGTCAAATAGAGATAGTTTGTTACTGCAGGCCATTCAGCAGCAAGACTATCAATTTGCTTAACAGATGGTAAAATATTGTTTTTTTTGCGTAAAGTGCGAATTTCATCAGGTGTTTTATTCCTTGCACGTCCAATTTGCTTGTCAGAAAAGCCCATCTTTTTTGCTTCCCATAGTAAAGATTTTCCCAATTCTTCTTTTGTTATCTTTTCTTCAATTACGATGATATTTTTGATTTTTTCAATAAACCAAGGATCTATTGCAGAAAGATTGTTAATTCTCTCCACAGAAAATCCTACCTTGAGTGCTGTTGCGACATGGTACAAAATTTGATCATTAGGATGGGATAATTTATTTTCCAGTTCTTCCTCATCTAATTCTTTTTGTACTGTTCTGTTTAGCACCAATCCATCATTTCCAATGTCTAACATACGAATGGATTTTTGAAAAGATTCTTCAAATGTTTGCCCTATTGCCATTACTTCTCCAACTGATTTCATAGTGGGACCAAGTTTTCTATTTACTAGTTCAAATTTGGTAAAATCCCACCTTGGATGCTTACATACTATATAATCAAGTGAGGGTTCAAAACAAGCCGTTGTACTTTTTGTAATTCTATTTACAAGTTCTGATAAATTGTATCCTAATCCAATTTTTGCAGACATGTATGCAAGTGGATAACCCGTTGCTTTGCTAGCAAGTGCAGATGATCTTGATAGTCTTGGATTAATTTCAATTGCAACATATCTATCAGAATTTGGTTCTAGTGCATATTGAATATTGCATTCTCCAACAATTCCAACATGTTTAGTAGCACGTAAGGCTGCAGAACGAAGCATATGATATTCATGATTATCAATTGTCTGAGATGGAGCAACTACAATATTATCACCAGTATGAACTTTCATGGCAAGAATGTTTTCCATATTACAGACTATGACATTATTTCCATCATAATCTTGCATGACTTCATATTCAATTTGCTTCCAATGTCCAATATACTCTTCAATTAAAACTTGACCAACAAGACTTGCCTTTAATCCACGCTCTACAATTTCATGAAGTTCAATTTCATTGTATGCAACACCACCACCTCGTCCACCCAAAGTATAGGCAACTCTGATTATTACAGGATACCCTAATTCTGAAGCAATTTTTTTTGCATCATCAAAATTCCTTACAGTTTTGCTTCTAAGAACAGGAACATTGCACTCTTTCATGGCATCCTTGAAAAGCTGCCTATCCTCAGTCCTTTGAATTCCAGAGATTTGAGTACCAAGAACTTTTACTCCATATTTTTTTAGAATTCCTGCTTCATCAAGTTTAACTCCGCAATTAAGCGCCGTTTGACCGCCATATGCAAGCATAATTCCATCTGGTCTTTCTTTTTCAACAATAGATTCTACGTACTCTGGATTTACCGGTAAAAGATAGACCTTGTCTGCAAATCTAGTATCTGTTTGAATTGTTGCAACATTTGGATTAATCAGAATGCTTTTCAGGCCATCTTCACGAATTGCTTTGAGACATTGGCTTCCGGAGTAGTCAAATTGACGGTCGTTTTAGCGACTCTCGCCGGCTTCTCCGATTTTTATTGCCCCACTTCCAAGTACAAGAATTTTCTTTATTGACTCATTTTTTGGCAGTTTTTTCCTCCCCCATAAGGTTACTGAGCTCTTCAAAGACGAATTTACAATCATATGGACCAGGGGCAGCTTCGGGATGAAATTGAACTGCAATACAATTTTGTGTTTTATGTTTTATTCCTTCGACTGTTTTATCGTCTGCATTTTTAAACCATAAATTAAATTCCGAATCGCTTAGCGAATCAGGATCAATACAATAACCATGATTCTGGCTTGTAACATAAATTTGATTATTCTCTAAATTAATGCAAGGCTTGTTTTGACCTCTATGTCCATACTTTAGTTTGTAAGTTTTAGTATTTCCTGCAATTCCAATTATTTGAGCTCCAAGACAAATTCCTAAAGTGGGGATATTATTTTTGATTAGTTTTTTTACAGTTTGTATTGTATCAGGACAATTTTGAGGATCACCAGGTCCATTGCTTACCACTACTCCTTTTGGTTTATAGGATATAATTTTTTCAAATGAAGTATTCCAGGGTAATTTGATAACTCTATACCCAAGATTTCGTAAATTCCTTAAAATTGCGTTTTTTGCACCAGTGTCAAGTACTATTACCGAATCTTTTTCAGAACCATAAGCCTCTTCTTGTTTTGTTGAAACATCATCCATGAAATGCTCATCATCATATTTTGGAGCAGATTCAAGTTGGTTTTTAATTTGCTCAACATCAATTTCACTGTCAGATACAACTAGTGCTGCCATCATTACTCCACCCTCTCTAAGTTTTTTGGTTAAAGCCCTTGTATCAATACCAGAAATTCCTGGGATTTTTTCGTTATACATCCATTCATCAAGAGTCATTGATAGATTCCAATGGCTAGCAGATTCAGATAATTCGTGAACCACTAGTCCGCGAATCTGAATTTTATCAGATTCAAAGAATTTTGAGATTCCATCTTTGTCTTTTACAGAGGGATCCGGAACGCCATAATTTCCTATAAGAGGATATGTAAGTGTCAAAATTTGACCACTGTATGAGGGATCCGTAAGAGTTTCAGGATATCCAACCATACCAGTATTAAAGACAATTTCACCAAAAACAGTTGTAGAAAAGCCAAATCCATTACCTTCAAGAACAGTTCCATCATCAAAAATCAGCTTCCCAAATTTGTTGGTATGAGTTGATTTCTTGGTAGTTATTGTGACCCTCGTCAAGTGTTTCTGATACGGGATTTAAATTTTGTGAGAGATGTTTTTGAAAAACTTTTGATCGCCATTTATAAAACTATATTTAAAAATCTGGTTCTAACAGAGTTTTTTAAATTTAAGATCAAATTAAATTAGAAATATTTAAAAAATTATTCCAATCTAGAGAGCTCTAAACTCTTCGCTCCATTTATGATATGCTCGAATCATTTCTGTAGATACGCTAGGTTTTCTTCGAGACATAATTGATTTAAAATCAGAAGTGGTCAAAGTCCTCGGAGTTTGAGGAATTTCTCCTTCTATCGGTTCATGATAATCTGGGGAGTCAAACAATTCATGAACGGTTTTGAGATGAGCTGCTTGGCATACATCTTTAATATCACTTGCACTATATCCGTCAAACATTCCTGCTAATTCTGCAGAATTTACCCTAGGGGTCATTGTAAGATTTGCAGTGTATTGTGTAAACAAACTTTCTCTTGCCTCTTGGGTTGGAAGTGATACATAGATTCTTTTTTGGAAACGTCTAAGAAAAGGCCAATCAAGACTCCATGGTTTGTTTGTAGCACCAATTACATATAACATTAAATCTTTTCCTTTGCCATTTACACCATCCATCTCAGTTAAGAATTGGTTTTTGGTTCTTACCTCTCCTCCAACCTCACTATTTCTAGAACCTAAAAGAGAATCTACTTCATCAACAAATAAAATTACAGGTTTCCCTTCTTTTTCTGCATATTTTCTTGCCATTCTAAATAATTTTGAGACATTTTTTTCAGCTTCTCCAAGCCATTTGCTCATCATTGATGATGCATCTACATTGATAAAATAACCATCCATTTCGCTTGCAGTAGCTGCGGCTAACATTGTTTTGCCTGTTCCAGGTGGACCGTAAAGTAACATTCCTTTTGGCCAACCCAATGGAAACAAGTCAGGTCGTTTGGTAGGATATATTATTGACTCACGTAATGCGCTCTTTGCATCCTCTAGTCCTATAACCTCAGTCCAGCTTACATTGGGTTTTTCTTTTAATACTAATTCTTCAAAATCGTTTTCATCTTCTTGTCTCTGAACAGATGCCTTTTGTTCCTCAGGTGATGCTTTTGGATCTACAGCAGGTTCGACTCCATGTGTCTCCTGTAATGCATTAATCCTATTATGATAAGAATTACACCTATCCTTGTACAAAGGGTTCAATTTGCTTGAAGGATACAATTGTAATAGTTTTACAAGAGAATCTATAGCTTTTTGATAGTTTGCAATTGCCATTCCTCTTGCACCCTGAGAATCAAACTTGATTGCCTCAGAGGCATACTTGCTTGCATTGTTTTCTAATTCTTGCGGGGCTAAACTCATTTTAATTTCCTAACCTTTATTGTTCCTAGAATTTTGTTGGTATTCTTGGGAGTTAATCTCTATCTGGAAGTTAGTTAAATTTTTTGAACCATGTTTGGATTCATTATTGTGCATCTGATTATCAGGTTTGTCAAAATCATATTTCTCAGAAATATTAACATGTAATTCTTTAATTTTATGTATAGAGTCCTCAGAAGAAATTATCAATTCAGAAACTTCATCATCCACTTCTTCAATGGATTCTGCAGAGGATCGTATTATTGACACAAAATGCTCCAAGATTTCCTTTGTCTCCTTTTTATCATCATATTTGCATAGTAAAAAGTCAGCAAGACCAACAATTTTTCCTAAATCCTGAAGTTCCTCGACTGATAATTTTTCAATTTTTGAATCGATGGACTTGCTTGATTGTGCAAGTTTTTTGTCTATTTTTTCAGAAATTTTATGAATAAATTCTAATTCTTTTGATGAATTTTGTTTGGGTTTAAAAATAGTCAAGTATCAGGGTATCATAAAAAATCAAGATGAGGATACTGCTTACTTAATTTACAGTCTACCATCAATTTTACTTCATCTAACATTAATGAAGACTCTGTATTTGAATGACTGAAATCAAACTGAGCAGTAGTTAAGGTAGCAGAATCTAAAATAATACTTCCCAAATGGACGGATAATTCTGAAAGGTGTCTGCTTGATTCAGGTAAAATATCAACAAGTTGAGCACTGATTGTACGCATCATTGGCACAAGGGATGGGAAAATTTTTGGAATGTCATCAATTCTAGATATAGTTTGGAGTCTTTTTTGGGTAAAACACAGGATCTCTAAAGAAAAAGAAATGGTACGCTCCATGTCAATGGCTCTAATACATGCAGGATCTTGATCATTACATTCACTTACAAGCACTTTGTTTGATTTTTTTACTTTGGATTTTTCCTTGTTCAATACATCTATAATTTTTGCAAGTAAGTCATTTGAATAATAAAGTCTAGGAACAATGGTTCGTGTTTGAGAGATATTAACCGAATCCATCGCTAAACTGTATTGTCCCTTCATACCAAGTAGTTTATCAAAAATTTGTATTTGAGAGCCA
The DNA here is from genome assembly GCA_029863275.1 of Candidatus Nitrosopumilus sp. Taxonomy (GTDB): domain Archaea; phylum Thermoproteota; class Nitrososphaeria; order Nitrososphaerales; family Nitrosopumilaceae; genus Nitrosomaritimum. Next base: position 154 of record JAOTVS010000045.1, on the reverse strand, counting down.
TGTCTCAGATTATCCTTTAACCATAGTCACAGAATACCGCAGATACATTTTTGATTTTTTTTGAGTATTTGTGTAAAGGAATTTAGCTCTTGATTTTACCTAATGGATTTTCAATAAAAAGCATGGTAAACGAGCATGCACTGACTGTAAGTTT
>JAOTVS010000044.1 GCA_029863275.1 Candidatus Nitrosopumilus sp. | reverse complement strand
ACACCTTTAGAGATAATGTAGGTGTTATTCACCCTTTTAAATAACCTTCTGATTTCTTCAAATGACAAGCAGTGACAAAAATGCAAGCACATGTACGTTCACACACAATGGAATTGCCAAGGCTAATTGTGATCGGTGAAAATAATATTAATGAATTTGGAGAATTTCTTTTTTCATTGAGCAAACCTAAAAAAATTTCATTGATTTCAGGGGTTAATGTAAAAAAGATTCTTAGAAATAAAATTGAAAAAGCGTTAGAATTAAAAAAAATTAAATTTATTTGGCATACTTCAAAAGATAATCAAATTCATACACTAAATCAAATTCAAAAAGATGTTAAAAAAGATTGTAGTGATATAGTGGCAGGAATTGGAGGAGGTCGTTCAGTAGATACGGCAAAAATAGTTTCCTTTAATCTAGATCTTCCTTTTGTAAGTGTTCCAACAGCTGCATCTCACGATGGAATGGCTAGTCCCTTTGTATCTGTCAAAAGTGAAAAGCCTCATTCGATAGTTGCAAGTGCTCCATTAGGAGTTTTTGTTGATATTGATATAATTAAAAAAGCACCCCAAAAGCTTTTGGCAAGTGGATGTGGTGATCTGATTGCCAATATTATTGCTGTAAAAGATTGGCAATTAGGTCATGAAAAAACTGGTGAGTATTATGGGATGTATTCTGCTGACTTGGCCTTGATGAGTGCAAAAATAGTAATGGATAATTCTAGTAAATATTCGAAAAAGGGATTAGATGCTAGAGTTATAGTTGAGGCTTTAATCAGTGCTGGCGTTGCATCATGTATTGCAGGTAGCAGTAGACCTTGTTCTGGTGCAGAACATCTTTTCTCTCATGCATTAGACAAAATTGCCCCAGGAAAAGGTCTACATGGAGAAAAATGTGGTATAGGATCCATACTGATGGCAAAGCTTCAGGGTCAAGATTGGAAAAAAATTGTAAAAGCGTTAAAAGAAGTAGGTGCTCCAGTTACTGCCAAACAAATTGGTGTAAAAGATCATGAAGTAATAGATGCATTAATGATTGCACAAGAATTAAGACCTGAAAGATATACTATTCTAAAAGAAATTGAGATGACAGAACAAAAAGCAAGGAATCTAGCGAAAAGTACGAAAGTAATTTGATTTAAGCTGCCTTTGGCTCAGGAGCTTTTTCTTTTTTTGCCTCAGGTTTCTTTGTTTGAGTTTGTTTATTTTTATGAGTTTCAACAAAATTAATTTTTTCTAATGAAGGAACAAATTTAAAAATATCAAGTTGAATGAAATGTTTCATTATTTGCAAACCATCTGCTCGAAATAACTCCTCTGGAATGGAAATGTTTGTCTCTTTTTCTTTAATACTAAATTCTATCTTGGAATTTTCAACAGGTAATCGATTCTGGAGTATTCCCTCGATTTTTGCATTTTCAGAATCTAGTGATTTTATAACATTTACATCATAAAGAATTGTTTTTCCCGCATATCTGTGATTATAATCGATTTGAACTCTCCCTGATCCAATAAATCGTATTATCCCTCTTTTATTATCAATTTCAATTTGATCTCCAACAGAAACTTTTTCGGCATCCTCTCCAAGTTTTCTAATTGGAATCATTCTAACTTTTGTTGAATCTCGTTCTCCAAATCCTTTTTCTGGGGTTACCTCTACAGTGAGTTTGTCACCGACAGAAGTTTTAGCCAATGCTTCATCTAATCCCTTTAGGACTGGATAAGAAACTTCTCCAATTGAAACTAATTTTGGTTGATATTTTATATCAGTTTCATAAATGGAATATTTTTTTGCATCTGCTTCTAAAGTTGTATCAAAAATTTCTTCAGTGTCTTTAACTTTAGCGGTATAATCAATTAGAATTAAAGAACTTTTGTTGAAGGTCAATGCGATCGATCGTGAAATTCCTTATATTAAGTTAACATGAATTATAGAGCTTTTAGTTTTTCTTCGGCGATGTTAAGACCAGCTTTTGAATCTGTATTATATCCCATCATAGATAATGTTGATGCAATTCCAGAAATTGCTCGCATTACGTGATATTCATTAACTTCTCCCATACAACCTACTCTGAAAACTTTACCTTTAAGATTTCCAAATCCTCCTGCTACTAAGATTCTGAATTTTTTGGCTAATGTCTCACGGAAAATTTTGTCCTCTAATCCATCTAAATAATTTAATGCAATTACGACAGTTGAACGAGAATCTTCTTTTGCAAATGGTGTTAATCCAATTGCAGATAAACCAGAATATAGTGCATCAGAGCAAACTCTATGACGGTGAATTCTTTTTTCCATTCCCTCTTCTAACATTATTCTCATGGCTTCTCTATACGCATACAAAACGGGAAGAGCCGGAGTAAATGGAGTGTGTTTTGATTCATCATAGTATTTGAAGTATCGTGGTAAGTTGAAATACATTGTATTAGGAGGATTTGCTTCCATGTATTTTCTAGTTCGTTGATTAATACAAATGGGTGAAATTCCAGGAGGGCATGCAAAGGCTTTCTGAGCACCGGTCATTGCAATGTCGATACCCCATTTATCCATATGAAGTTCTTCACCTCCTACAATTGAAACACCATCTAAAACATAATACGAGTCATTTCGGGAGGTTAGGTCTTTTATTTTATCAAGATATTTTATCATTGTACCAGTTGAAGTTTCATTCCAAACACAATAGAATGCTTTAACATCTTTATTGTTATCAAATGCTTCTTTAACTTGATCAAATGTTGCACTAACACCAGGTTCAGTTTCAATTTTAATTGTTTGACCACCTGCCCACTCAATTTGTTGGGCTAGACGAGTACTAAATTCTCCATTGACTGGAATTATCACTTTATCACCTTTTTTAATTAAATTAACTACACTGGTTTCTACTGCTCCAGTTCCAGAAGCTGACAGGCAAACTGCATCTCCCTCTGTTTCAAATATTTTTTTCGTATTATTTACACACTCTTCATAAAGTTCAACAAAATCATCACTGCGATGGTTAATTGATGGAGTTATCATTGCTCTTGTAACTCGTTCGGGAACATTTGTTGGTCCTGGTAGCATTACAAGATATTCCAAATAATTTCGCCTAATCCAAGGTCTTTATTGGGTTTATTTATAATTAAAGAATTTTTTTTAGACGGTCAATTACAGAGGTCTGATTAAGAAATTTTCGAGTTCCTTCAGGTACTAAACCATCCCAATTTTGATCGCTAATTATTAGATCGCGAATATTTGTTCCCGATAAAACATCTCTTTTGGTAAAAGGAATTGAAACTACCATAGTACCTCGTTTTGAATAAAGATATTTTGTCATTTCATCATTAGTAAAAACAATATCAAATTTTGGCACAATACCATCAATATTATCTACCCATTTTTGATGATTTTCAAAATCGGGGATAAAATAAATTTCAATTCTTTTTCTAATTATATCATCAATAGAAGATAGAATCATTGCTTTTCTTTCCTCTGCAGAAAAAGGATTATTTTTCTGAATAGGCTTATTTGAGCTGCCTAGACCTACCCATAATTTGTCTACTTTGGATAAAGCAAAATGTAATGCGTCAAGATGCCCTAAGTGAAAGGGTTGAAATCGTCCAATCAAAAGACCATTCATACAGTGATTAAGAATTTCTTTTTAAAAAACTATCATAAAGTAAAGAATTCATGAAAAATTATGGAATTTTTAGAAATTGACGGATCCTTTGGAGAGGGAGGAGGACAGGTGGTTCGTACTGCAATTACATTATCATCTATTTTGAATAAACCCATAATAATAAAAAATATCAGACAAAATAGAAAAAATCCAGGTCTAAAACCTCAACATTTTACGGCAATAAAACTTCTAAAAAAAATTTGTAATGCAAATCTAGATCAAATAAAAATTGGTGATACAAGCTTGAAATTTATTCCAGAAGAGGTGCACACTCTAAATCTTAAAGAAGATGTTGGCACTGCGGGAAGTATTTCTTTGATTTTTCAAGTTTTAATTCCAGTAATTGCAATTTGTAAAAAGAAACTTAAACTCACAATTATTGGAGGAACTAATGTTCTGTGGAGTCCAACAATTGATTATACTCAAATTGTTTTAAGAGATGCCTATGCGCGAATGGGAATTAATTTTTCAATTGACATAATCAAAAGAGGTTATTATCGTAAAGGTGGAGGAATAGTTGAATTAGAGATTTCACCAGCTGACAAAATTATTCCGATTAATTTAGATAAACGTAAAGAAAAAAATGTAAAAATTATTTGTACATTTTCAAAGCTCCCCATTGAAATAATACATAATCAGGTAAATGAATTAAAGAGAAAAATAATTGAAAGTGATTTTACCGTTGAAGTTCAAATAAAAAAAGAAAATGCATTAGACTCTGGTGCATCTTTAATGATTAGCAGTATTGATAATGATTCAATTATTGGGATAGACTCAATATTTGATAAAAAAACTAAAAAATTTGATATAGATTTGGATAAATTTATTAGGAACAAGTTAAGCGTTGATGAGCATCTTGCAGATATGCTTGTATTACCTGCAAGTCTAGCAGATGGAATAACTAAGTTTCAAGTGGAGAGTATTTCAAAACATCTGGAAACCAATCTATTTGTTGCCTCTAAAATCACTGGTTGCAAATATGGAATTGGAAAACTAAAGGATGGTTATGAAGTAAGAATTGAAGGGATTTCATACTCCGGAATCAAGTAATGCGGCAAAGAATAGGATTGTAATTGATAACACTACCGTAATTTCACCCAATATGATAATTTTTTTTCTTAGTTTTTGGATCTGTTCAACTGGCATTTGGTTGGACATGATTTGATCTTCTACATCTTTTCGAATTACTCTAACGTGAATTGCATATGTGATTACTAGTGCAATTACTAAAATAATTTTTATTGTAAGAAATGTTCCATAACTTGTTGCAAATAGTAAATCAGGTTTGCTCAAGAGTATATGAGAATTATATAATCCTGTAATCATCAAAATAATTAATGAGGGAACTGCAATTTTGTTGAATCTTTTACCAACTCTAATCATGATTTGAATTCTTTCTTGTGTAGATGTGCTAATTGTTTTTAGCAGTGGTGAAAATACAATTCCAATAAAAAGAGAACCTCCAACCCAAATTGCAGCTGCCACAAGATGAATCCAGGTGATAATTGCTTGCTCTATGGCCACAAAATTTGTTAAGTTCAATCAAATATTATGTATTTGGATCTTGACAACCTTTTTTAGTTGATTTATTTGTGTTATCATTGATTTGGCTCTTCAAAGTAAATTTTTACTTTACATTGCAATTGTTGGATTGTTGGCATTAATGGGTGGAATTTTTTGGTATGGAAATCAAGATGCTCCTGAATTAGAACAAGTTGAAATTACATTAACAAATGTTGAAGTTATTAGTACAAACACTGTAACTGGTACTTCAAAATTAGAAGTAACATTTTTGGTAAAAAATCCTAGCGATACAACATTTACAGTTTCATTGATTGATTATCAATTATCTGCAGATGGTCAATCTCTAGGTTCTGGACAATATTCAACAGTAGATGTTGCAATGCCTGGCAGAGCGTTATTTACTTCTGATGCTGAGATTCCATTAAAAAATACATTTGAACTTGAAAAATCAGAGGTGAATGACGAAATTTATCAAAAAGTTTTGGATGAGGGCATCGTTAGTTTTAACGCAAAGGGTATCATTACTACAGAAAGCGCTTGGAGTACCATTGAAAAAGAGTTTGATAGTTCGACTTGAAAAAAGTGGGCCGAGTGAGATTCGAACTCACGATCACCGCCGTGTCGAGGCGGTATCCTAACCAGCTAGACTACCGGCCCAATGAAAAACAAGACTATCTCCTGACATTATTAACGTTTAACAAATGAAGGTTCGATTAAAAGTAAAGATGACTGAAGAATTCACCAGTGATGAGAAAAAAGGCCTTTACAAGGCAATTCATTCAAGGCGTGATGTTCGATCGCATTTTACATCTAGATCAATAGAAAATGAAATTTTATCTAAAATTCTAAATGCTGCACATCATGCGCCTTCAGTGGGTTTTTCACAACCTTGGAATTTCATTTTAATTAAAGATTCCCAAACAAAATCCAGAATTAAGAAATCTTTTGAGAAAGAAAAAGAAAGTTCCTCTCAATTAATCGAAGATCCTAAAAGATCTAAATACCTTTCATTCAAGCTCGAAGGAATTTTAGAATCACCTGTTAATCTTTGTGTAACTTATGATCCATCAAAATTTGGTCCATTTGTAATAGGTCGATCAAGCATTCCAGAAGCTGGATTGTATAGTGTATGCTGTGCCATTCAAAATCTTTGGCTTGCTGCAAGAACTGAAGGTGTAGGTCTTGGTTGGGTAAGTATTCTTTCAAATGAGGTTTTAAAAGATGTATTGGATTTACCTAGTCATGTAATTCCTGTTGCATACTTGTGTTTGGGATATGTTGATGAATTTGCAACAAAGCCTGACTTGGAAACTGCTGGTTGGCTTCCAAGACTTGGTCTAAAAGATGTGATATACTTTGAAAAATGGGAAGATAAGGAAAATTTAAGCTGGAAAGACATACAAGAAATTATCAAAACTAATCCTGATTACGCTTAAATAATTACAAGTATTTTTTTTGCTGGGCTGGTGGCGCAGAGTCAATTTGACGCGAAACATGGATAGCGTGGTAGCCTCCTAAGTTACAGGTCGAGGGATCGAAGCCCTCCCAGCCCGTTTTATCTATCCAAAAATATTTTATTTTTTTTAAATTTTCTTGATCGTTTCTTCTTTGAGTCAATTTTTTTATTCATTCGAGGATTAATGACAATATCAATTTGGATTTTTGAAAAAAGTTGTTTCGGTTTAAATAAAGAGATGAATTTGGAGAATTATGAAGGTTGTAGTAATATCAGCTAGCCCTAGAAAAAAAGCCAATACACAACTAGTTATGAAACATGTCTTTGAATATACCAAATCCAAAGATATCGATGTTAAATTCATTAATCTATCTGAAGGTCAAATTGAGTGCTATAGAGGCCCTGAGGAAGAGTATAATGATGCCACAAAGAAGGCATCCAAAGATATTATGGATGCAGATGTATGGTTGATTGGATCTCCAATTTATAATTCATTTTTCAGTTCTGCTTTGAAAAATTTATTTGAATATGTAAATTATAAAAAAACAGAAGGTAAAGTTGCAGGGATGGTAATAATGGCTGCAGGTAATATTGGATTTATCAATGTTCAGACAATGATAACTCAATTATTGTCATATTTTCGAGTAGTGACTAATCCTAAGGCAGTGTTTTTAACAGTGGATTCAATATCTAATAATGAAATCTCTGATGATTCTGTCAAAGATAGATTAAATGAGATGGTTGATGGAACACTTTCCATAGCATCCAAACTCCAAGATTAAAAAATATGCTAAAAAAATTTGAGATAGAAGAAACGGTCTAACTTGAATGAAAAAGTGTAAGAGTCAAATATTATTCTAATCTAGAAACCATGTCTAATGACTGAAACAAAAGATCCAACTGAACTGTGTTCCTGTAAGTGTCATTATGGTGGTGCTGTTAGTTGTCCTGGATGTAAAGAAAACCATGGAGTGGTTTGTAGTCATTGTTCTGATTAGGATTATTTATGATTTTGATGCTAAGGTCTTTAGATTTGCAAGTTCAGCCTTTAGCGATTCAATTTGGACCAAGGTTTGTAGATTTGAAATTTCTTGGTTTAGTCTTTCAATTTCTTCGTCTTTAATTTTGACTGTGTCTTTTAAGGAATTTAACTGGTCAGATAATTCTGTTTTTGCTTCTTTTATTTCGTTTTGACTTGCTTGTTTACCATCAGCAGTATACATTTGACTGACCTGACGAGGTCTATTCAAGCTTTTTTTTTCAGTAGCAATATGAGTTGGATGATTATGTGTATAATCAGTACTCTTTTGAGCAATCCAGCATGTGAAAGTTAGGAACCAAGTTATTGGAACTGCCATTATGAATATAAAATCCAATAAAGGTGCAAAATCTACGAAAATTGGCCACAAACCTGTTAGTATTGCAGCAAAGGTCCCTGTTGCTATAGTAGCTAAATGGTTTCCTAGATAGCCCATTATTAATTCAGAAAATTTCATTGCTTATAACAGTAATGCTAGAAATTGGGTTTTGATATTAATTAAAAAGAAAAAAGAGCCGAATTTATTCGTCTTCTTCAGGAGTGGTTTTAGACATATCGGATTGTAAGATCTGTATTTTTTGTAATAGTTCTGTTCGAAGATCGCGTGCAACTCTTCTAACGGTAGGTCGTGGAACTCCTAGCTCGTCAACTACTTTGCTATAGATGTCTTGCTTGTCTGTAACTCCTTTGTCTAGATAAGAATTAATTGCTTCTTTAATGATCGTGCTCTGATTTGTACGATTCAACGAATTCTAATTTTATTCGTTCTATATAACACTATAACTTTTGGGATGAAAAAATTTTTATTTATTCTCGTTTATGATGTATAAAAAATGGCATCAAGGTTCTAAACAATTTTAAAAAATATATTTTTTTACCGAATTCCGTATTAACATTTGAAAAATTTTCATTTTCAAATAACCGTCTTTAATAATTTTTAAAATTTTTTAACAAAAAGACTCTTAAGGTGAAACCAGATAAAGGCGGTATTGGGTAATGTTAATATTGAAACCAACTTTGGAAAAATTTCTATTAAATTACTTCCAGAATTGGCTCCAGAGACAGTTAGGAATTTTGAAAAATTAGTCAAAGACGGTTTTTATGATGGAACACTTTTTCACAGAGTTATTCCAGGTTTTATGATTCAAGGTGGAGATCCAAATACCAAGGGTGGAGATAAAAGCAGTTGGGGAACAGGAGGTCCTGGTTATTCTATCAAGGCTGAATTTAATTCAAGATCTCATCTTCGCGGTATCGTTTCTATGGCCAGATCACAAGATCCAGATAGTGCGGGTTCACAGTTTTTCATAGTAACTACAGATAGTGCATTTTTAGATAGACAGTATACTGTATTTGGTGAAGTGATCGAAGGAATGGAAGTTGCTGATAAAATTGTAAATTTACAAAAAGATAGCAATGATTGTCCTTTAGAAGAAGCTAAAATGCTTCATGTTACAGTGAAATAGATGAAGAATTATTTTGATATTTTTTTAATAATTGTTGCAATAATCATTATTCCAGATGCAACTGCTCAAATTCCAGGTGAAGACTCTAAACAAAAATCAGTCACAGTCACAATAAGTTTAACGGGAGAAATGCAAGTAGAGCATGTAATTGAGGATCTAAATGTGCCTAGCCAAATAGAATTGATTAATGGTACAAAATCATATCTTACAGTCAAAGATCAAGAAGGAAATAGTGTACAATACGGAGAAATTGGTGGTGATTCATTAATGATCTTGCCATCAGATAATGAAACAATTATTGAATATGATCTTGAAAATGAATTAACCTTAAAAGATAATGTTTGGACTTTAGATTTTTTTTATCTTGAAAGTACCGCTTTTATTTTTCCTAAAAAAGTAAATCTTATTTTTGTAAATAATCAACCCGCATATCTAGGTGAAAAGGATGGGATTGTATGTCATGGTTGTAAAATGTTTTTAGAATTTTCTATGGATGAGCCAAAAATTTTTGAGAGTGTAAAAATTCAAGATAGTAAATTTTTAATTGAAATTAGAACCGTGGATAAAATTAACCAATTTATTTTTGATCCTTCAAAAGGAATAAGTTTTGAAGTAATAGATGGTGGAAAATGGGTTACAACAATTTTACCTGTCAATTTATTGTCTAAACCCTATCAAGTGTTTTTAGATGATGAAAAAATTCGTTTTCAAACTACTTTTAACAATGATACTCACGTTTGGTTAAACATGAAACCTCAAAATTCTGGTGAGATTTCAATTATCGGAACTCTTGTTCCAGAAATTAAAATATCACCAGAAGAATCAATTCAACTGGAAGTTATAGTTGTAGGCATTATAATTATCGGAGCAGTCATTACAGGAATATTTTTCCTTAAAAGAAAAAAAATCTAATCACCAGCTGATCCACAAGAACAAAAACCATATTCGTCTATCCTAATATTACAAATGGGGCATTTTTCTCCGTATTCTACTTCCCACGGTTCCTTTCCAAATAGTTTAAAGTGATCATCAATTTCAAGTGGGATTTCTCGTTTTTTCCCCAATAATTTCTATAAGTGTAAGAACTATACATAGATTATCGAGTTTGAGGTTTAATGAAAATAGAATGCGGTTGCCATTGTATCAAGTGTGGAAAAACAGATCTTGAATCAAAGCAAATAGGAGAAATAGAATCAGATGGGTATTTTGATATGCATCACACTTGCAAAAGTTGCAACACTCATTTTGATCATCTTGAGGGCGAAATTTTTGGTTCGTGTAAAAAGTGTAAATATAATTCTAATTAGTTAAAATTACTTCTTCGGCAAAGTAATGGATTCTGTTTTCTGTAGAATCTTTTGATATTTCTCTGTTTGATGCCATATTTACTAGAGCTTTTGAGACATCTAGTGGACCTGCAACCCAGCCATATTCACGTAACTGTTGGACTGTATCAGTAACTGTTCGTGGGACATTAAAGAAAGCATTTTTCTCTAAAATTCGTAATTTGTCTTTAATTTCACTTGACAATATTGGTTGTGGTTCGTTAAATTCAGGTTCAAAAATTTCAATATCTTCTAAAGAGTTTAGACTATCATAATTTGATTCCTCGATGGTTGGACTAATTGTAGGAGTATTATCATAAACTGGTTGAACTTGATTTTCTCCCATAAGGTTAGCCAAATGTTCAATAACTTCGCCTAACGTTTGATTATCTACATAAAAATCCCTAGAATCAACCTCAATTTCGTTTTCTCCGAATTTCAGTTTTATTTTTGCCATATGATCCTAAGTCAAATAATTGTCTTTTATTATATTAGCTCTACGGAGCTTTAAGAGTAGATTAAAATTTTTACACATGTTATTGAGTTTTTTTTCCATTTGGATTAAAATGGAATTTAATGATTATCACGCATGAATAATTCCAAAAAATGGATGATTATTGCCTTGGTTATAGGCATCGGTATTTTTGGATATTCACAATATGCTTCTGCCTCTCAAATTGGAGTTATGATTACCGAAAGCGATCTTATTGAAAAAACTGATCAAGGTTCATCATATAACGTTAAAGTAGAATTTGAAAATCCTTCTTTATTGATGCTAACCACTGGAGAAACTGATTTCTTTGTAATGGCAGATGGTAAAA
>JAOTVS010000099.1 GCA_029863275.1 Candidatus Nitrosopumilus sp. | reverse complement strand
GTAGAACCTCAAAGTACGCAATTTCTGGTTGATACCCTGCTTCGACTAATGTTTCAAATGCAGCTTTTACCATAGAGGCAGAACCACCACACAAATCAGCTTGCTCACCAAACCAATCAGTTTCTACTTCTTCTTTGAAGGTCGTCTGAATTAATCCAGCTCTTGCACTACCAATTGCCTTTGCAATTCCAAGCGTTCTATCCCATGCTTTTCCAGAAAAGTCCTTGTGCACTGCAACAATTGCAGGGGTACCAAAGTTTTCAAGGTATGTTTGTCTTACTTTTGATCCTGGTCCTTTTGGTGCAACCATAATGATATCTACATTGTCAGGTGCAGTAATCCAGTTCCAATGAATAGCAGCTGCATGAGAAAATGAGAGTGCCTTTCCTTCAGAAAGATTAGGTCCAATTTCATCCTTGTAAATTTGTGATTGTATCATATCAGGTATCAATACATGAATAATGTCGGCTTGTTTGCATGCGTCAGCTACAGATAAAACCTTGTGACCATCAGCAGTTGCCTTTTTCCAGCTATTGCCGCCTTCTTTAAGACCCACTACAACATTAAGACCTGAATCCTTCATGTTATTTGCTTGGGCATCACCTTGAATTCCATAACCAATTACTGCTATAGTTTGATCTTTAATTGGATCTAAACTAATTTGGTCATCTTTCCATGTTTTTGCCATAATTAGGCTCAGATTGTTGCAAATATTAACCAACATGAAATATGGTAAATTTCAGTACTTTTTTTGTATCAAGGGGATTATAGGCTTTCAAGGAAAAGGCGATTTTGTCTGGCCAGTCACAAAAAAGATAATATAATTAAAGTTTTGAGCATTGTTTGAGAATTTCAAATTGTTTATCTAAAGGATGGCAATGAAGTATCCAACAAAATAAAAATAATCTTCTATTGTTTTGTCCTAAAATTCACCAATTACGCCGGTATATATCGGAAAGAAGCAAAAGTAAAGAATGTTAAACAATAAACGTGGAGACATCATATGAAATACAATTGCAAAAACTGTGGTTTTCACTGGGAAGGAAATTCAGATACTTTTGGAAAAGTGTTAATTCATGAAAAGACCCATGTAAAGAGGAATTAGACTGAATGGTCATTTGCAACAAATGCTATAATGAACACCATGATCAATGTATGGGAAAAGCAGGAATGTTTGATTGCAGATGTAGTTGTCTTAAAAAACAGAGTTGATTTTTTTCCTCAAAATTTCACCAAATAAATTTTAGGCCTTGAAGAACAAAAAATAAAATCAAAAAGGTTTAGATTCTCTTCTTTATCCCAATTATAGCTGCTAGAGGGATTCCAAGGTACATTCCAACATTTAAGAGAATCAAACTAATTCCAAAAGATAGTACTTTTTCTTCTGAATCTAAATCGACATAATCTAAGATTAAAAGACTTGAAATCATTGGAGTAATTGCAAGTTTGACTGCTTCTTTGAATATTGGATGTTCACGCTCATAATCAGCTACTGTTGGACTAAAAGAATAGTAAAACTCATTGAAACTTTTCATAAATGCAGAACCTGATTCTGTTTGCAGTAATTGATTATCTCGTAGTTCTCGGAGTTGTTGAACTTGGGGGGCAATTTCTGATCCGTATGCTGCAGTAGCAATTAGACAACCTCCATTATTAGTGGGGTTTGAATTGGATGACTTTGTCTCTTGATATTCTAAATTTTTGGTGAGATTTTCAGAAATTTGGTTAAGAAAAACTATTTTTAAATCTGATTTTTGAATTTCTTCAATTAGCAAGACAAGTTCATGGATTTGATCTTGATTTATTTTGTTTACATGGATCCCGTTTTCAATCACTGCGAAATCTTGTGGGTGTAATGCAATTACTGAGAAGCCAAATTTTTTCTGACTTTGTTGAATATCTTTTAGTGTTTCACTATGGGGAAGACCCTGAAATATTTGTGATTCTGCTTTGTAGACAGCAGTCAAGGCAGTCTCTGGAAAATGATGGGCACCAGAAATTACTAGTGGATATGGTGGTGGGCTGGTAAGCATAAGGCCACTAAAAGTGGTAAAATTGTTTTCCTGCAGTACTTCAATTGTACCATTGTTAATTTCGCCCATTGGAGGAATGAATGTTTCAGGCAATATGCCGGTTACGTTGAATATTCTTTTGTTGGTATTTTTTATTAATTGATTTTGTTGGTCTTTGTCCAAAACAGCAAAATTTTCATGGGTCCAGCCATGATTTGCAATTTCAAAATTAGAGTTTTCACTACTAGTTACATTTTTGATATAATTGGCCATATCACCATCAAAATCGTTTCCGATTATACCTATAGTTACAGGAATATTATTTTCTCTAAATGTTTCCAGCACTTCAAGTTGAACATCATGTAACCAATAATTTTGTATATCATCAAATCTAAATGCAACACAATTACAGATTTCTGAGGGGATCATTTTTTCAAATTCAGGATCCAAATAATTTATTCGTCCTTCATAAACCTCAGCATGGATAAATGGACTGATAGAAAAACCGCAAAATACACCAAGAAATATCATTAATAGTTTCATATTGATTAAATGAATGAAACTTAGTACATAAAGATTGAGAAGTGAAATTTAAACTGAGAGTTTATTCGTTAAAAAATAATGTTAGAATTTATATCGAAATTATATTATCACAAGATCTACATTTCACTCGAACT
>JAOTVS010000043.1 GCA_029863275.1 Candidatus Nitrosopumilus sp. | reverse complement strand
AATTTTTTATCCTCAAAAAAACCCTGCATATTTTGTTTGATCTCTCGTTCTATTTAGCACAAACGAATTTTTTTCATATTAAATCTTGAAATAATAATTTCAAAAATTCAAATATGGACCGGATGGGTACCGGCACAATATATTGCAATTTTACGGTCTGATGTGGGAACAAAAACTATCTACACGATAATATCTAAAGACATGGCATGTTACTTGGAAATTACTAATAAGGCAATGCGTGTGATTGTTCTTACAACACCATCTCTATAATGTGTAACATTATCCAGTATCAGTTGGAAAATCAAAAACGAACCATAATGAAAACAATTGTGTATAGAGGTTCCACCACAATTCTATTGTTTGTATTAAGCTGGCTTTATACTGGCAATCTTTATGAAACTTCTCTCATCACAATTATTTTCAATGTAATAGCTACGGCAATATATTATATTCATGAAAGAATTTGGCAGAAAATTAACTGGGGATTGTCACCCTTGCCAAAAAATTCTTTAAAAATATGAGTAATAATTAATTTCAAAGTTATGAAATTATGAAATGGACCGGATGGGATTTGAACCCACGACCTTTGCGGGACTTTTTCCTTACGCAGTGTGAGTGCGTCATCCAAACCAAACTAGACGACCGGTCCAACGAATTTACGATACTGGGTATTTTTTTATCTTTAGATCCCAACTATGTTATCATTACCTTGTCCTTTTTTATCATACATGGCAAAACAAAATATGTTGCTTGAAGAATTTGATGTAATAATTGATAGAATGCGTCTAGCTTTTGAAACTGCTCAAAACTTGGGTCAATCAATTGAGGCAGCCAAGGTTCTTTATCAAATTAATGAAATTCTTCCTGAAAATTTGCAATTGGCTTTGGATGGTGGTGATGATTCTACGTTAGCAGAACAAGTTGTTTTGACCTATGAAGGTCTAATCAAAACTGCAATTGCTGAATATAGAGAAGAACTAATGGTAATTTAGAATTCTACTTTTTAACGCCCAAGGTTCTATTCTTTAATCTCAAATAGGGGTTTCTACATTTTCTGCATCTAGTAGCATTAATGTCATTTCTTGCATTGCAGTTAAAACATATCTTCATAACAAGACGTGCTCCTTGAGCAATTCTTTTTTTCTCAGGGTCTGTTATGGGCATTTAATTTCATCTTTGATATCTTACTTTTAATCTAATCGGATTTCTCCATCTTTCCTGCAAGTAAAACTGGGACTTCAGCTGGCCTCTTTGCAACTGGGATGTTTGCCTTGTTAAACATTGAAATCTTGGATTCAGCAGAACCGTAGGTTCCCATTACGATGGCCCCCGCATGTCCCATTCTCTTCTCTTTGGGGGCTGCCCGACCTGCAATGTATGCTACTGCTGGTTTTTTAAATCCTATATCTATAATTCTCTGAGCTAATATCTCCTCAGAATCCCCTCCAATTTCCCCGACTATAACCAATCCTTCCATGTCAGGAAGATCTTTTACCATGTCAAATGCATCTACTAATCTTGTTCCATTTACTGGATCTCCACCAATTCCAATAGTAATTGATTGACCAAACCCTGCTCTTGTTAAGGCATCTGATATTTCATAAAGTAAAGTTCCGCTTTTTGAAAGTACTGCAATTTTTCCTTCCTTAAATGGCATTGGTGGCATGATTCCAACTTTGATCAAATCTGGAATCATTATTCCTGGAGTATTTGGACCAATAATTATTGCCCCTTTTTGCTTGGCAATACCTATTATCTCTAAAGTGTCTCGAACTGGAACATGCTCTGGAATTGCAACTAGTAACTTTATCCCTGACTCTAACGCATCTTTTGCAGCACCTAAAAAGAATTTAGCTGGAACATAGATAATTGAAATTTTAGCGCCTGTTGCATCTACTGCTTCATTGACGGTATTATAGATTGGAACTTTATCATCAAATTTTTGACCTCCTTTACCAGGTGTCACACCAGCTACTATGTTTGTCCCATAGGCCATCATGTTTCTTGCATGCAATGAACCATATGCACCAGTAATCCCTTGGACAATTACTCCTTTTTTCTTGTAATCAGAATCCTCTGGGTTTCCCCTTAAAATATCAAAAATCTCTGTCAATTTTTAATCTCCATTACTGCAGCATTAATTGCCTCTTCAATTGAATCAAAAATTTTTGTTCTAGAATCCTTTAGCATCTCTTTTGCTTTTTCAGATTCAGTTCCTTTCAATCTTGAAAATACTGGCAAGTCAATTAAATTATCCTCATATGCTTTGAGAAATGCCTCAGCTACTACTGTTGTCTTTACAATTCCTCCATAGAGATTAACTAAAATTCCCTTAACTCTTTTCATTTTGCTTATCAAGGTTAGTGCTTCATACACTGATTCTGTAGTGGCACCACCACCAACATCTAGAAAACAGGCAGGTTTACCGCCATTATCAGCTAACATATCTAGAGTTGACATTACTAGACCTGCACCATTTCCAACTACGGCGATGTCTCCATCAAGTTCGACTAACGAAAACCCACTCTTTTCTGCACGCTCTTCAATCTCGGTCTTTTCTTGATACTTGTCCATTTCAGGATGTCTAAAGTTACTGTTATCATCTGTTACAAATTTACCATCAAGTGCCATTAGTGAGCCGTCTTGCATTATTGCAAGTGGGTTAATCTCTACTAGCTCGGCTTCTTTTTCAATTGTTAATTTTGATAACTTTTTCAGAGTATCTACAAAGTCATCTGCAGTTCTTCCTTCAAGCCCCATCTCTTTTACAACCTCTTGTGCAAGCTCATCAGAAACATCTCCCATTCCAATCTCTTTTATTATTTGATTTTTTACAGATTCTATTTCTACTCCTCCCTCAGCTGAGGCAATAATTGTATAGCATCTCTTTGAGCGATTCAAAAATATTGACAAGTACAACTCTTTTTTAATATCTGCCATCTTTTCAAGCAAAATGGCTCTTGCCTTTTCTCCTTTGATTGTCAGACCAAAAACTTGAGGATATTTTAGCTCAAATTCATCATCATTATGACATTTCTGAATCCCGCCTGCTTTTCCTCTTCCTCCTACTGGCACTTGAATTTTAATTACAAATGGATATCCAAGTTTCTTTGCATGAATTCTTCCTTCCTCTATGCTTGTAGAGGAAATTGAAGGAAGAAGATTTATCCCATATTCACGAAATAATTCCTTTGCTTGGAATTCAAGTAACTGCATGCAAATTCCATCAAAATTACGGTTTTATTAATTGTGAGCTATCTTGTCTGTTCTTCTAAGAGTTCAATTATTTGTAAAAATCGATCTCTGCTCTTTGTTATCAATTCTTGGGAAAACTCTTCAATTGTAAATACTGTTTGTTGGTGAAAACTGGGAACTAGAATTCCTCCTGAAATTACTAACTGCTCAATCACATAGTCTTTGGTTAATGTGCATACAATCTCCTCATATGCTTCCTCCTCCTCCTCTAAAGTCTGTCTGTACAAAATAATGGGTATGCCAGTTCTTGTCACAATTTCTGAGCCCTTTCTTAGCAAATCAGCTAACTGTTGAACTTGCCAGCTATCAAGACTAATCTGCTTTACCACAACTATATTGTACGTTTTTTCTATTTATTATGCCAGTTTAGCTAAAAGCTAGCTAGTTTGTTATTTTTGATTAAAAAAATTGACCTAGTTTTTAAGAAAAAATCACAATCCGTCAAGTGATCTAGAATGTCTGCTAGTATGTGGTCGCTCACCGGAATATCTTCTTCTCATATGTCCTGATGGTCTACCGTCTAGCAATTCTAAGAACCATGATTCGTGTTCGATTTCTTCAGCAAGAATACTTGCTGCAATATCATATGTCATAGGATCTTTACCGTGAGTCATTTTGCAGATTTTATTCCAATTGATTATTGCACCTTGTTCTGCCTTTAGGCATTTTTCAAGAATTTCTTTTAATGAAGTACTTTTATCTGACTGTAAAAATTCGGCACCTGCTTTGTGACAAAAATCTACAATGTCTTTGGGGAATTCTCCTCCAAGTTGGAATATTCGGTCAATACAAGACTCAAAGTGACTTAGATCTTCTAGTCTGGCATCCTCTATTACTCCCTTGATTCCCTCACCTTCCATACCTGTGCAGAATGACCTGAGGTTTGTAAAGTAATAATACGCCACAAATTCGACTGACGCGTTAATTACCAATTCCTTGATTAATTCATCTACATCAAGACCGTTTTGTTTTAGAAACTCTACTCCTACAACATGATGTGAATTAGAGTCTGACATGTTGAATAGAGTATTATATGAACATAAAAAGATTACATTGACTTTTTAATTATAATTTAACTTTTAAGGAATATTTGGAGTTGCTTGAATTCATCTTATTGTACAGATATCCTAATTTTTTGCCCGTCTATATCATCTTCCTTGTATTCTTTGCAAGTCTGCTCAAAATCTATCTTTTTTACTCTAACATAAAACGCCAAATCATTTGATTTTTCTTTTATCATCTCAAGTGACTCCTCATCTAAATCCAAAATTGATGCTACCTCCAACACATCAGTTGGGTTGAAGCCTCTTTCTTTTCTTAAGGTTTGAATTCTTCTTGCAATGTCTTTTACCAGACCCCTTGCCATCATCTCTTTGTTTCTTGCAGTTGAGATAAAAACAATATAGTTATCTCTTTTTGCCATGGCATAGTTCTCACTTGCATCAAATTCAATTACAAAATCCTCTAATTCAAGATTAATTTGATTTCCTTCTATTTCGAATTTAAAAGAGTTCGTTTTTTGTAAAGATGAAATAATTTCTT
Source organism: Candidatus Nitrosopumilus sp. (assembly GCA_029863275.1). GTDB lineage: Archaea > Thermoproteota > Nitrososphaeria > Nitrososphaerales > Nitrosopumilaceae > Nitrosomaritimum. The sequence continues at coordinate 7,179 of JAOTVS010000043.1, read as the reverse complement.
CAGGATCTGTTGCCTCAAAAATTTTTACAAGTGTACCCATGTGTTGTTTTGCTTTAGGTCCAATTCTTTTTCTTTCAAGTTCAATTTTTGGTGTAACTGGAAATTGTAATTGTTTTAATTTTAAAATTTGTTCTAACCCTGATTGCTCTTCGATCTCTACTATTGAAAATTTCTCTACATTTAGTTGTGATTTAAGAAGAACTGAAAGTGATTCTAGTTTTTCTTTTTGCCCTTTGTTTACACAAATCAATGCATCATTTAATGGCCATCGTCGCTTGAGTTTTCCTTTCATTCTAGCTGCAGATGATATTGAAACAACATCTTTCATAATGTCAAATGATTCTTCAATGTCCTCAGATACTAATGATTCTTGAAATTGTGGCCAACTGTCAAGTAAAATACTCTGTTTACCCTCAAAGACTGTTTGATACAAATATTCACTTGTAAATGGACATAATGGATGAATCAAAATATCTAGAGTTTGAAGAACTTCTTTTAATACCGAATAAATTGCAAGCCTTCTATTCTTTTTTGATTCGTCTTCCTCCCACAATTCTCCTCGGGTAATTGGAATGTAAATCTGACTTAGGTTATTGATAATGTAATCATCAATTGCCTTTGCTGCTTCGTGATACCTACACGTTTCATTTTTTTCTGTAATTTTTCTGATTAGTTTTTGAAGCTTGGATAGTAACCAAATATCTGGCGATGATAATAATTGATTTTCTTTTGCCCATGATACAGTCTTTGATGAATCAAAATTATCATATTCACTGTTTTGTTTAAAGTATAGATGAAGATTAAACAGTGTGTTGATTACTTGATATGGCCTTGACATTAACTCATCGGTGCTAAAACTAAGTGGTTCAATCGGACTGGCCTTCCAAATAAAATAAAATCTTATCAGGTCTACTGGATATTTTTCAAGTAATTCTGCTCCTTCTATTACATTTCCAGTGCTTTTACTCATTTTACCTCCTTTTTCATCTAGGACATGGCCTTGAAACAAAAACGACTTGTAAGGAGGAATTGCGGCATTATTTAGAATTACATTTTCAATCAAGAGAGTATATGCCCACCCTCTGGTTTGATCAATTCCCTCTGTAAAAAATGGAGCAGGAATCTCTTTTGCGTATTCCTCATTTGTTAATGAAGAGTATGGTGCAGACCCACTATTGTGCCATGTATCTAAAACATATTCTTCTCTTTTGGTATTTGCAGAACCACATTTTTTGCACTTTATTGTAATGTTGTCAATCCACGGCCGATGTAATTCAAAATCTGGCCCATCTGGCAAATTATCTGATGAGTCGATAATCTCTTGCCTTGAAAAAAACCAGTTCTTCTCTCCACAATCTATACAATTCCAAACTGGAAGCGGGCAGCCCCAAATTCGTTCTCTTGAAATACACCAAGGATGCCTCTCTTTGATTATGCCTAAGAATCTATTTTTTGGCTGCTCAAAAAAATACTCTACGCTTTCTGCAGCATCAATTGCCTTGTTATCTAGTCTATCTAGCTTGTAAAACCACCCTCTTCTTGCAAGCCACACAATTGGATGGTGTGACCTCCAACAAAGAGGATACTTGTGTTTTATTTTTCCAATCTTTACTAGGGCATTACAGTCTTTGAGATCCTCTACAATTACACTATCTGCATCTCTAACAAAAAGTCCCTGGTATTTTCCAGCATCTTCAGTGAATTTTACCTCATCATTAATAGGATTAAAGACTTTGACTTTGCGCTTATTTGCAATTTTGATATCTTCCTCACCGTTTGCAGGAGACAAGTGAACAAGCCCACTACCTGTAGTTGCATCAACAAAGTTTTCAGAAACTGCAAGGTGAAAGTTTTCTTTTTTTGCGCATTCTGCAAGTCCTGGAATTTTATCTAATAATGGATGAATGTATTTTCGTCCCTCAAACTCTGCACCTTTTGATGTTTTTTGAATTTTATAGTCTTCAATTTTGACTTCGGCCATAAATTCCTCAAGCCTTGTTTTTCCAACAACCCATATTTCATCCTCAACTTTGACATGCACATAATCCTCATCTGGGTGTAGTCCTATCATAGCATCAGTAACTAGGGTAAATGGCATTGTAGTCCAAACAATAAGGTAGGAATTCTCATCAACCAGCTTTACTTTGTAGTATAAAGATGGATCCTTTACTTCTTCATATCCTTGATTAACTTCAGCATGACTCAGAGATGTCTGACAGCTAGGACAATATGCAATTACAGTAAAATCTTCTTCTAAAATTTTATTTTCATATGCTTTTTTTAGTACCATCCACTCTCTTTCAATAAATTCATCTTGATATGTCCAGTATGCTTTTTTGTGATTAAAGGACATTCCAAGTAAATCATCAACTTCCAACCATTTTGTATTATATTTTTTTACAACTTTTTTGCATTCTGAAACTATTTTCTCAATTCCAAATTTTTTAATTGCCTCAGTCTTTCCACCTGTAACTCCCAGCTCTTTTTCTACTTGCAACTCTACTGGAAGACCCTGAGTATCCCATCCACCATTAAATTCAATTTTTTTACCCCTAAGAGTGTTGAATCTATACCATAAATCTTTGATAACACGTCCTCTAAGATGACCTGCATGGGGAATCCCATTCATTGTGGGAGGGCCTTCAATGAAACGAATTTTTTCAGGCTTGTCCGATTCAAAAATCAATTTTTCCAAATCAAGAGATTTTGTATATTCTTTGATTTGTGATTCTATTGCTTTTGCATCAAATTTTGAGGAAAGCTCCATCTAAGGTTCGAAATATGTATTGTATTATAAAGCTAAAATAATAATTCGTGTTTTCTTGATATTAATTAGGTTCAAATGAGTTATCTTTTGAGATTCGCAAGTTAGAAAACATCAATGATGAATATGTAATTATTACTTTTTTTAAGATCATTATTTTTTTTAATTTGAATCAGAATTTTTAAAATATTTTTCATTTGATTTTTATTGAATCTCTCTTACTTGGAATATATACGAGCCAAGGAAATGAAAGTTGTTGGTCAATGTTCTTGTCGTAGGATCTGGGGGGCGAGAACATGCTTTATCATGGAAGTTATCTCAAAGTAAAAAAATTGACAAAGTTTTTACAGCACCAGGAAATGGAGGAACACAAAATAATGTAGATATTCAAGTCGATGATTTGGAAAAGTTAGCTTCTTTTGCAGCAGAGAATAATTGTTTTACAGTAGTTGGGCCAGAAGTACCTCTGGCTGCAGGAATCGTAGATAAATTTAATCAAAAGGGATTAAAGATTTTTGGCCCATCCCAAAAGGCAGCACAACTAGAATCTAGTAAAATTTGGGCCAAGGAATTCATGAAAAGAAATCAAATTCCAACTGCCAGATTTGAGATATTTGATAATTCAAAAAAGGCAGAAGACTATGTGGTGTCTCTAGATTATAATGTAGTAGTAAAAGCAGATGGCCTTGCTGCTGGCAAGGGTGTGATTGTTTGCAATAGTAAAGATGAAGCAATTTCTGCAATTCATAGTATTTTGATAAAAAAAACCTTTGGTAATGCCGGAAATAGAATAATTATTGAAGAAAAAATTGAAGGCATTGAAGCCTCTTTTATTGCATTATCTGATGGCGAGATAGGTTTTCCAATGGCATCAAGCCAAGATCATAAACGAATCTATGATGATGATCAAGGGCCCAATACTGGGGGGATGGGTGCTTATTCTCCAACCCTTATAGTTGATAAAATTCTGACAAAAAAAATTCAAGAAGATATAATTGATAAGACAATTCATGCCATGGCAAATGAAGGAATAGTCTTCAAGGGATTTTTGTATGCTGGAATTATGATTAAAGATAATGAACCACTTGTTTTAGAATATAATGTTCGAATGGGTGATCCTGAATGTCAACCAATTACAATGAGAATGAATTTTGATTTGTATGAATATCTTGTTGCTAGTTCTGAAGGCAAATTATCTGAACTACCTTTACCTGCTTGGAAACACCAAAGTGCAGTATGTGTAGTCTTAGCTTCTCAAGGATATCCAGAATCTTATCCAAACAATGAAGAAATTCTAGGCTATAATTTAGATTCAGAAAATATCCGAGTCTTTCATGCTGGAACAAAAAAGCAAGATGGAAAAATATTAACAAATGGAGGTAGAGTTTTAGGAGTAACTGCACTTGGAGATACTTTAGAGGCTGCAATTACAAATGCATATTTTGAAGTTGAGAAAATTTCTTGGCCTCATAAGTATTACCGCAAGGATATTGGCAAAAAAGGTCTAGATTATCTCTGATACTTTGGAGAGTCTATCCTCAGTTAAAATCCAATTCATTAAAACATCATGATCTGAGCGGGGAATTTTCTTTATAACTTGTTTTTCATAAACCAAAGCTATTGTGGTGATTTTGTTTTTATCTAAAAATTTATCAAAAAAGCCAAGACCATAACCTAATCGTACGCCATCTTCAGAAATTCCTACTGTGGGGACTAGTATCAAGTCTAAATTATTGTCCGCTGGACAATCATCTTTTGGCTCCATGATATCAAAACTACCCTTTTCTAGGCATGAAAAATCAGTTATTTTTCTAAATTCCATTTCATTTCCCACCACTTTAGGTAAAAACAACTCTTTTCCAACACTAAGAACTTCTTGCATTATATCTTGTGTCAACACCTCACTTCCAATGGGATAATACGCCCCAATCTTTTTTGCTTCTCTGAAGAGATTATTTTTTCTTAATTTTTTGTGAATCTGCTGACTTGCAATCTTCATCATATCAAATGATGTTGCATCCCTTCTCTCAAGAAGCATCTTTCGCAATGATTTTTTTTCAATACTGTTATCCAAGTTGACTATTAAGAGATGCTGCAGTAATCGTATTTTTTAATAGCATTGCTACAGTCATTGGACCTACTCCTCCTGGTACCGGTGTGGCAAACGATGCCTTTTTTATAATTTTATCATAATCTGAGTCTCCGACTAATTTTTCTTCATGTCTTAAAATTGCCACATCAATTACAATAGCACCTTGTTTTATCATTTCAGGTGTTAGTGTAAACTTGCTTCTATTCCCTACGGCAGTAATTATTATATCTGCCATTTGACACAGCTCAACAAGATTTTTTGTTTTAGAGTGACAAGTAATCACAGTTGCATTTCTTTCCAACAATAAATGATAAAGTGGTTTTCCTACAAGATTACTTCGATTAATTAAAACAACATTCTTTCCTTGTAAATTTATATCATAATAATCAAACATTTCCATTATTCCTGATGGGGTACATGCCACAAGCGCAGCTTTTTTCATAGCCAACAGACCCACATTGTATGGGGTGAGGCCATCTACATCTTTTAGTGGTGATATCCTAGATGTTGTGACAAATTCATTTAATTGATCAGGTAGAGGTAATTGAACTAAAATTCCATGAACTGAATTATCTTTATTTAGATTATCTATTATTTCATTTAGTTCAGTCTGGGTAATATTTGATGCCAGCTTATGGTCTTTGGTAATGATGCCTACCTCTTCGCATGCTTTATGTTTATTTTTCACATATGTGGCAGATGCTGGATTATCTCCAACAAGCACAGTGGCCAGGCAAGGATTGATATTTTGAGCCTTTAGGGTCTCTACTGCTTTTTTTACTCTATCTTTTACAGATTGGGCAATCTTTTTTCCATCAATTTTGATGCCCACCATTGAGAATGTTATTTGCCCTGAGATATTTAATGCTTGGAATATTGATAATCGTTCCTAGTAATCTAGGAAAAGAAATTATGTAAGTTTCTCTAAAATTTTTTTATGTTTATAGTAATATCTGATATCAAAATTAAACCCGATCTAGTTGCTGATTTTAAAAAATGGTTTTCTGAGGCAAATCAAGTCGTATCAAAGTTTGACGGTTTTGTATCAAGACGTCTTTTGGAAACCAAAGAAGGCCATCATAGAGTTCTTGTAGAGTTTGAAAGTCTAGAAAAATTTGGAAAAATGCATCAAAGCTCAGAACATGAACAATTACACTCCAAGGCTGCATCCTTTATGGACTCTCCTCCATCACCAAAGTTTTACAATGTAGTAGTCTCCTAATGAAATTAGATTATGATGTTTCTAATTATATTGAAAAAATAAAAACTAGCAATTCTTATTTTAATACTTTTATTAATACTGAAAATTTGGCAGCAGGAGTTCTAGTCCTAAAACCAAGTGAAGAAGACACCCAAGAACCACATGATAGTGATGAAGTATATTACGTCATTCGAGGTGATGGTTTTTTAAAAATAAAAAATAAAGATTATCCAATTGAGCAAAACAAGATGTATTTTGTAGGAAAAAAAATAAAACACTTTTTTCATAGCAACAAAAAAGAACTTGTGGTTCTATATTTTTTTGGGGGGCCTGACTCTTAGATAATCTTCGTTTTACCATTAATTATTTTGATTTTATTTTCTGCAAATAGCCTAACTGCCTCAGGGTATGCCTGGTGTTCTTTTTGAAGAATACGCTTTGCTAAGGTTTCCTCCGTATCTGCATCTAACACTTTGACTATTTTTTGCAATATGATGGGTCCAGTATCTACTCCAGAATCAACAAAATGAACAGTACATCCTGAATATTTTGTCCCTGATTCTACTGCTTGTTTTTGGGCATCAAGACCTGGAAAAGATGGCAGTAAGGCAGGATGAATATTGATTATTCTGTTTTTATATTTTCTTACAAATTCTGGACTAATTATCCTCATAAATCCTGCAAGACAAACAAGTCCATTTTTTTGAGTAACTCCATTTTTTGTCAAGATCGAAATAATTTTTTTGTCGTACTCTGCTCTACTTCCACTGAACCCTTTACTTTCTACCACCTCGGTTTTTATTCCAAACTTTTGAGCGATTTTTAGACCCTTTGCATTTGGATTATTTGAAATTACAATTGATGGGTTTATCGGAATTTTTTTTCTTTTTATTGATTTTAGTATAGCTTCCATGTTGCTACCCCTGCCAGAAATTAAAATTCCTAAATTTAGCAACCATCTAGTCTGATTATAAACTAGAATAAAATTCTGTTGTTTACAAAATAAAAAAAGAAAAATCCTTCACACACTAGTTTTTCTGTGTGAATGGGTTTATCCAAGATTGGATAATGTTTTTGTTTAAATCAGCAAATGCATTTACGTTATCATTGAATGTTTTGATG
>JAOTVS010000098.1 GCA_029863275.1 Candidatus Nitrosopumilus sp. | reverse complement strand
ACCTCCATCTTTTTGAAACGATCTCCATTCAGGGCCAGATTCTTGGGTTTTTTCAGAGACAACATATCCACACTTGGAGCAAAATTGTTCGCCAGTAGTATCGTCAGTTAGCATTGAATTTTTTCCACATCGCATACAGCTAGAGTTTTGATTTGAATTTACCAAATAATTTCACCTCTTTTTTCACTAATGTGAATCATGTAAAGTTACCATTTCTCGCTAATTTAAACCGACTATGATTGATATTTCTAAGAATAATATTCCTTAACCCCCTTTTCTGTGGGAAGTAACTCAGTTTTCATACCAAATAATCCTTGTTTTTGACGTACTTTTAGCATTCCATTATTTTCTAAATCTTCCAAGATGGATTCAAGTTCTCGGTTTTCAACTCCAGTATTTTTTTGAATGGTTTCAAAGTATTTTGTTCCTCTGTTTAATTCTCCTAAAACTAGCATTGATTTTGTTTGAGGTTTAGATGGTTCGGTTTTAGGTTCAAAATTCCCTGTTGAAGGTTGAGTATCATTATCAAAACCTGGAGAATATTGTCTCTCTTTGATGGTTTGAGAGGATTTAATGCCGATTCCTCTTTTGGCCAATATTCGAGGAATTATTCTTGCTAATGGAATTGCCAAAAAGATTACCAAATAAATCCATGAAAAATTAGGGTCTGCCATTAATTGTAGTAAAATTAGATGTCTTAAATTTGTTGAGTGGCTATTGCTCTAATGCCAAAACAGAATTAGGAAATATGATTAGTATAATAGTAGCTATAGAATACAATAACTATTGTCAAGATACCAATCACCTAAAGTAAATGTGAATATGAGTGCAGCAAAGGGTGTTGCAGTAGCAATTGTTCTTCTTATAATTATTGGAGTAGTGGCAACAGCTTCTGTAAAAATTGTGGATTCTGGCCATAGAGGAGTTCTTTTACATTGGAGTGCAGTTGATCTGACACAGCCTCCACTTGAAGAAGGATTACATTTTGTTGTTCCATTTCAAGATGAAGTTGTCAATATTGAGGTTCGTACATTAAAGTATGCAAGTGATGCTCGTAGTGCATCAAGAGACCTACAAACTGTAGAAACAACTGTAACTGTAAACTATCATCCAGAAAAAGAGGCAGTACATAGACTATACAAGAATTTGGGCCTAGATTATGAAAATAGAGTCATTCAACCGGCAATTGAAGAAACAGTAAAACAAGTTACTGCAAAGTATAATGCAGAAGAATTAATTACAAAAAGACCTCTGGTTAAACAGGATATTGAAGTTGCAATTACTGAAAGATTAAATCAATTTGAAGTAGTTACAGAGGTAATTTCAATTACAGATTTTGAATTTTCACCATTATTTGCTCAAGCAATTGAATCTAAAGTAGAGGCAGAACAGAATGCACTAAGGGCAGAAAATGACTTGAGAAGAATTGAAGTCGAGGCCAGACAAACTGAGGCAAATGCCGTAGGTTTAGCAAATGCAAACATTGCTGAAGCCAAAGGTGAGGCAGAGGCAATAGCAATAATCAATAAAGCTTTAGCTGAGAATCCAAACTATTTGGATTGGCTAAAGACACAAGCATGGGACGGAAAACTACCACTCGTAGTTGGTGAAGGTGGAACTCCATTTATTCAAATTCCAGTTAAACCCTAAGTATTTAAAAAATTATTCTTTGTTTTTTGATTTATCTCTTATTGCATCATACATTGCAAGAAATTGTTCGGGTTCATTTTGTCTATAATTTTTTTCAAGGGTTTGAATTTCTTTACGAGAGAGGGATTCTCCTTTGTTATGATAGTATTCTTTAATTATTTGAGACGGAGTTTTTTTAATATTATATTTTAGGAGTGTTTGACTCACAGATCTTTTACAATACAAATCATAAATCAGAAATCGATAAACAAGATATCCTGACAGCCCTACAATTGCAACGATGATTACAGGAATTATGATAATTGATGCCATGTATTATGATACATGATTTTAGTATTTCATTGTTGTTCTTTTTTATAGAATATTGCTAGTAAATTGTATTCTAAAGAATACCCATTTTGTGTATTTTTTTTAATTTTACAAGTAGAAATCCTACCAAAATGACCTAACCTCATATGGCAGCCAAGAAAAAAGCAGCATCTAAAACAACAAAAGCAAAGGCTTCAAAAAAGAAATAATCTTTTGAAACCTTATTTTTTATTTATTATTATATCAATTATTATCAAGGCAGATATGCCAACTTTGCTTTAAGAACCACGCACACTAACCTGATTTCCAACAGAATGGTGAATTCCAACAACTAATTCTGAATGAGTGGTAATTATCATCAAAGTTTCGCAGGAAAGGCATAGAACTGACGGAACATAGTCAGCATTTGCTTCAGATGGACCAATGGTAGCCAAAACCGCATCATCCTTAATCTCCAACCCATTACAATTCACACATTTGGAAGGTTTACTCGATACACGCTTTATTTTATTGACAAAGTAAAGAACCACGACAGGAAAACTATCCCATAATGATTCTTAAATTGTCTGGTTTTTCTTTTGCCAAATTTTTAATTGGGAATTATCATATAGTTTCTTTAAGGATAAAAAAATAAAACAATACAGCATGCAATCAAATGATAAAATTTTGATAATTGCGGCTTTGATAGGTGGGATGATCGCATTGGTTATAATTGTAGGATTTATCGGGCAAGGAAATGTTAGACATGTAGCAATTTTCTGGCCAGAAAAGGTA
>JAOTVS010000097.1 GCA_029863275.1 Candidatus Nitrosopumilus sp. | reverse complement strand
CTGTAGAAAAAACTAAACGATCAAAGATTAATTTTAAATCCATTTTTTCAGACGAGATTTCAGAACAAGAATGGGTTAAATCAAAGGGGCAAATTAAAAAAAAATTTCAAGACGAGTTGATGGAAATTGATTAATTTCTTAATTTAAAAATAATGTAATTGAATCCCTCACAATTGTTTTCTTTATTATGGTGAAAATTTTAAGGAAAAACGCCAGGTTAGCCAAGTGGTACGGCGGCCGTCTCGAAAACGGCTACGCGCAAGCGTGCAGGGGCTCGAATCCCTTACCTGGCGTACTCATACCTTCATATCATAAGAATTAGAGGTGCTGGAGTATATCTGGTAAAGTTTAGGGTAAGAGAATAATTTCAAAACCGGCAGAGTCTCTGAAAGTCAGTTTAAGACTCTTGGTTCTTCAACAAAATGGGTGGGAATCTAACTAATTAAACAATCCCCACACTTCGGTTTTATTTTGTTTGGTTTTGATGTTTTCAGCGAAAGTAAACAAAAGGAATAATAAAATGAAAAATCAATACATTCTGAACAAAAAATAAAATAATGCTTTACAAAACCTTAGATCTTTCTATTTTGGTAATTGCAGCCATGTTTTTTATCGGCATATTGGCATTTGATTATTCTATCTTTGGTTTGCATGAACCAATAATTCCGATTTCTTATGAATGGAAGTTTTTCTTTGACATTTTGATTTGGCCACTTATTATCTTGTTAATAATGGATCTAACTTTAAAATACAAAAAAACAAAGAATCCAAAAAAATTCATCAAAAAATATTGGATTGATATTACAATGCTAATTCTAATTCCTATTTTTTCAGTTTTTAAAATCTTGAAAATTGGCTTGAGTGTTGTAAAAAAACTAAAAACTGCAAAAATGGGTGGTAAAATAGCTCACAAAACAAAAAAGATGTCTAAAAAGTAATCTTCATGCCTTTGCCAACACTCGGTAAACACTATTTGACGCGCAAACCTATCAAAACCAATTTTCAATCTTATTTTTGGGGGATCTTGAACCAACTTGACAAGTCACCTAAAGCAAATCGAACTAGAGGGTGTCAAACCAATTTAACTATTCTCTTATCTAACGTACTCATATCATCATACTAAAAGAATCAGAGGTGCTGGAGTATATCTGGTAAAGTTTAGAGTTGGAGAGTAATTTTATTTTTATGTGATCTTTCCACCATTTTTTATTAAAACACCGCCACCTGAATTAACATTTAATCCAAAGTTTGTAAAGTCTATATCCAGAGTCAACCCGTTTGGTACGGTTAATACAACACCATTTTGGATGATGACATTTCCAGGAGTAGATGTAGAACTCTCCAATATACAACTCTGTGTTATCATCCAATCACCACTACCTGGTGGCATGCAATTTCCTGGTACAAATGAATTTGCATCAAAAACATCCACTAGTGTACTAGACCCTCCATCATTGACAAGACCACCGCCAAAACAATAAATTTTTGAAAGCACGGGTTCGCAAACTAAACCATGTCGGAAAGGCTCTAAATCTGGACCGGCAGTCCAAGTATCAGAAACAGGATCATACCATTCATTTGCACCAGTTAGTGGGTCTCCTCCTCCAATAACATAAATTTTATTGTTAAAAACACCTCCCCATCCCCCATCCATTGCTGTTGGTTTATCAGCTAAAATTTCCCAAGAATTAGTTATTGGATCATACACTTCATTTGCAGTAGCATCACCCACAGAAACACCTCCTCGCCCATTAATTACGTAAATTTTATTTTCAAAAACTGCCGAAGAGAGATGCTCTCTACCTGTTGGCATACTTGCACATAATGACCAAGTATTGGATGGAATGTTATATTTTTGACAGGTAAAAAAACTGGGGTTTCCACCAATTACAAAAAAATCATCGCCTACTATTTGTGCTGTTGGAGCCCAACTGGCCTCCGGCATGTTTGGTAAATTGGCCCATGTATTTGTGGCAATATCATAAACTGCAAAATTTGAACAAGGAGTTGCATAAAAACATCCTCCTGCAACGTAAATTTTTCCATTATGAACTGCAGATGCAGTATGATCAGCAATATAGGGAGGAGTAGCCAATTCAGTGTAATTTTCAGTTATGGCATCATACACTGTAAAATTCTGCCAAGCATCAAATCCTTGAATAAGATAAACCTTGTCGCCCACTGCATTTCCAGTATAGTCTGCCCTAGCAATGGGCATGGGAGGAAAGGTTTCCCATAGGCTTTCTTGTCCAAAAGCAACTAGGGGAGAAGTAACGAAAATTAAAGAAAATAAAATAAAACAAAATAAAATGATTCTCAAACATTTCATTTGCAGTTTAGGTTTATTTATTTTTAATAATATCCAATATTTTATCCAAAGTCAGTAATTATTTGGAATTTATCTGATAAATCTTAGAGTTGGTAGAGGCTATTCCCTTCTTTTTGATAGTGTACATTTTCATCTACCTGCAACATACCACACATACAAAATTACTGAAACAATGGTTGAAATTCCAACAATTACTGCTAGTTCTTTTCCCGAAAATACACTTGCTCTAAAACTCACAAGTCATCTTCAAGAATTATCAACTTAAGCGTATTGGAGTTTAGAATCTAGGGATTAATGAATACCTTAGAGTTTGATACTGCTATCATCTCTACCATTTTAATAGGCATGTTCTCTTTTTTAGAGGCATCTAGCATTTCTGCATGATGTTCTTCTTTCAAATGATTTAGGAATTCTTTT
>JAOTVS010000042.1 GCA_029863275.1 Candidatus Nitrosopumilus sp. | reverse complement strand
TTTAGATGCTATTCCAGCTGTTATGAAGCCATTTGATAAAATAAAGTGACAATATTGAATCCTCTTAAACATGTAGACTCTAATATGAAAAATTTGGTCTCTGATTTGCAAACATTAATCCGTCAACCAAGTGTATCTGCAAAAAACGAGGGAATTGAAGAGTGTGCAAAACTAGTTAAAAAAACCCTAGATGCCTCGGGGATACCCTCTGAAATATTGAGACTAAAAAAAGGTGTTGCTCCAATAGTTTATGGAGAGGTAAAATCAAAGAAAAATAATTCTAAAACTCTATTGTTTTACAACCATTATGATGTGCAACCTGCTGAACCCTTTGATTTGTGGGATGATCCTCCATTTAGTGGGCAAGTAATAGGAAACAAGATTTTTGGAAGAGGTTCCTCTGACGATAAGGGAGAATTAATCACAAGAATCAAAGCTGTAGAGGCATATCTGAAAACCACTGGGGATGTTCCATGTAATATTAAATTTTTAATTGAGGGAGAAGAAGAAACCGGCAGTGCACACATTGATGACTATCTAAAAAAATACCGAAAAAAATTTGGGTGTGACGAAGTAATCTGGGAGTTCGGATATGTGGATTCAAAAAATAGACCTATTATTGGTTTAGGAATGAAGGGTTTACTATTTGTAGAATTATCCATCAAAGAATCAATCCGTGATGCACATTCAAGTCTAGCTGTATTAATTAAAAATCCAGCTTGGAGATTAATTGAAGCTGTAAAAACCCTAAGAGATTCAAACGGGAAAATCCTCATTAAAGATTGGTATCGTGAAGTAAAACCCTTCACCAAAAAAGATTTAGAAATTATTTCAAAAGAGCCATTTGATGAGAAATTCTTCAAAAAAGAATATGGAATAAAATCATTTGTTGCAGACAAGAAAGGCCTTGATGCTAAAAAAGCATTGGTTGGTGGTGCTACATGTAATATCGCAGGATTTGTTTCAGGTTATACTGGAGAGGGTGCAAAAACAATTCTGCCAGGAAATGCTTTAGTAAAGATCGACTTTAGATTGATCCCTAAAATGGATCCAAAAAAACAAGCTCAACGATTAAAAAATCATCTCAAATCAAAAGGATTCGCAGATGTACAAATTAAAATATTTCATGGTGAGGCAGCTGCTAGAACAAATTCCTCTGATCCATTTGTATCTATAGTACAGGAAGCTGCAGACCAATCTTTTGGGTCCTCGATCTTAAATGTTTCAAATGCTGGTACGGGCCCAATGCATTCGTTTGTGGAGCACCTCAACGCCCCATGTATTTCGATTGGGGGAACTTACATGTTTTCGAGGATACATTCTCCAAACGAATATGCTCGAATTGATCTGTTAAAAAAAACAACCAAGTGTATTTGTCTTATAATGGAAAAATTTGGGAAATTCTAATTCTTTGACCTCGTATTAGGGAGAAAGCCCTTTATTATGCCATCAAATTATTTGAATTATGTCAATGTATATGCCAGGAGCAACTGCTGTTGGAATCACTTTTGATGGTGGTGTTGTTTTTGCGAGTGAAAAGAGGATTGCTTTTGGAAATTTCCTTGTAAGTAAATCCACAAAAAAGACTTTTGAGATAACTCCAAAGGTAGGTGCCACTTGTGCTGGTCTAGTTGCTGACATGCAGATTTTGTCCTTACAAATCGCTGCTCTGGCTAAAATTCGAAAAATGGAGTTAAAAAGAGATGTTCCTCCTAACTCTGTGGCCAAAATGATGTCAAATATGATGTATGAGCGAAGATATTTCCCCTTATTGACGCAGGTGATTGTAGGTGGAGTAGTTGACAGACCTATTTTGTATACATTAGATCCATTGGGGTCTGTCCTTCCTGATGAATATGCTGCTGTAGGAACTGGGGCTGAAATGGCTCTAGGTGTTTTAGATCCTCAATTCAAAGAAAATATGAGCGAATCTGAAGCAGTTGATTTAGCAAAAAAAGCAGTTCGTTCTGCAGCTTTGAGAGATTCTGCAAGTGGTGACGGTGTGGATATTATGGTGATAACTAAAGATGGTATCAAAGAGACCACTGAGAAAATTACAGCCTAAATATCCATCAAAAAATTTTCAACATACTAAAACGGGAACCTAGATAATTCAAACCGTGACCATAAAAACTATCTGCAATAAATTAATTCTGGACCAAAGATAATTTGAAAAAAACCCATTTTCTTTTTTCAAGCAAATCAGTAGTGTATAGATCTTGGCATAAGTGACTTTAACTTGTGATTTACATCTCACGAACAAAGTGGACGCGAGGAAGCAGAGATTGATTCTGTTGAGATAATCTGTCTGTCTTAAAATTTCTAACTAAGCGTTTTTCCAATTTCCCAGAATTTATCTGAAACATAATGGAGATTTTTTATGACCTCTCCTTTTTCCATAGTTTTCATCTCTTCGCTTGAAACTAGGGTTTTCCCAACTGCCAAAAATTTATGGTGTGTTTCTTCAATTACGCACACGACATTATTTTTTTGAAATTCCGAATGTTTTTTGATTCCAGGTCTCATAACGTTTGCACCCTTGCACATGAATTTCACAGCACCCATATCCACCATCACATGTGGAAATTTTTCTAACATTTGAATTTCAGATAAAAAAGGAACATATTCATCATTAATTTTTAAAATCTTGATTCCATTTCCTACTATGATTTGTGCTTCAGGCGATATTTCATGCACCTTGAGGTTTTTAATTTTTGGAAACTCCATGTCCCATTGTTCTGAAATTTCTTTTAACACTGAGGCAGTTTCACTTTTTGAGATTAGATTTGATTTCAAATTCTTGAAGTCTCTTGTCTGATGTCTAACAAATCTCGAAGAATTGAACTTGCAGTTTCCATTCCGCCTGCACCTTTACCAATAATTGTCTGAGTTCCTGAATGCTCAGAAGTAAAGGCAATTGCATTTAGTGTTCCATTAACACAAAGTGGATCATCAATTGAAACTTCTTTTGGACTTACCTCTAGGGTTTTGTTGCAAGATGCTATTAGCTTAATGGCACACTTTTTCATGGCAGCTTTTTTAATATCATCATTTGTAACTTTTCGAATTCCTGTGCATTTGATATCAGGCATGGTGACTTTCATTCCCATAATCCAATTTGCAAGAATCACCAATTTTGCTGCAGCATCAAGACCGTCCAAATCCAGGGATTCATCTGCTTCAACATATCCTTTGTCCTTGGCATCTTTTAATGCAGATTCAAAGGACAATCCATTTGCCATGTTAGTCAAGATATAATTTGTAGTTCCATTTAGAATTCCTGCAAAGGATATTATTCTCTCCCCACGTAGACTTTCTTTTGCATAATCTAAAATCGGTGTTCCACCACCCACTGTACCACTAAATTTTAGCATAACTTGATTGTATTTTGCCAATTCTAATAACGATGGAAATGCAAGTGCTAATGGTCCTTTGTTAACTGAAATGATATGCATTCCTCTTTTCATTGCAGTTGTAATATGTGTCATCCCAGGTTCTGCATCTTTGTAATTACTAGCTGTAGTTTCAATTAAAACTTCAGCTTCTAGATTTTTAATAATGTCAAGGCCAGACCAATTATTTTTAGTTATAGAATAATTCTTAATCGTACCAAATTTCTTTTTTGTTTCCACTAGTTTTTCAAGATCAAGCCCTGAAGAATCTATGGCACTTCCTTTACTATCAAATACGCCTACTACTCTTGGTTTCAAACCATATTTGGCGTAAAGATCTTCTGATCTTGAATTAAATAATTTAACAAGGCTTTGACCGACTACACCAAACCCACAAAGTATTATTCTCAAAATTCTTCATTCCTTTCAAACTGATCTGTGGTATTCATATCGTTTTTCTTATTTTGTTATGGTTTAATCTTCTTTTTGGAAATATAATGAAATTGAATTAATGCAGTATCGAAGATTGGTAGGTTTTGGTCCATCATCAAAGACATGCCCCAAATGTGAGCCACATTTGTTACAATTAACCTCGGTACGATTCATTCCTAGCGATGAATCTGAAATATACTCTATCTTTTCTATATCTAAAGGATCGTAAAAACTTGGCCAACCAGATCCAGAATCAAATTTGGTATCTGAATTAAATAATGGCTCTCCACAGCAAACACATTTGTAAATTCCTTTTTCCTTACTGTCACAGTATTTTCCAGAAAATGGTGACTCTGTTCCTTTGTTTATACATATATCATATTGTTCTTGAGTAAGTTCCTGTTTCCATTCTTCAGGTTTTTTAATGATTTTATCTTCCATACTCAATATGATTCTCAATCCTATTAGAATATTTACTATTTTAGTTTCTGTTTTTTCTCTTGAGTTCTTTTTTCAGATTCAAATCTTTCTAGATCATATTCTTTAAGATCAACAAACTTCATTATTTTACTCAGATTGGGATGCACTTTTTTGATTTGAAGATACATTTGTTGTGCAACTCGTCTATAATCTATGTGCCCTTGTGGTATAGTTCTTAATTCAATTAAATGACAAGCCTCCCTGAGATTAAATTTCATAAAATATGGATAGTTGTATGCAAAATTTACAACATATTGACCCTGCTCAGGATTTTTAATTCTAATCTTATCAAAAGTTTCTTTAGTCTTGTTCATACATTCACTGTATTCTTTATCAATTCCTAAAATTTCAATTTCTATTGGAGTATTGTATCCGTGATCTGTAGTAAGTAACTGTCGCTCAAGTGTCAAAGCTCGATGTCTGTGAAAATCTCTAAACATTCCAAAATTATTTAGCATATCGAAAGTATAATACACGGTCTCAAAGGCACGACCTGGTCTATGTCTTCGGTTGAGTCTTAGATCAGCTAGCGATTTTATTATTTTGATCTTTTTTTCTTTTGAAAGTTTTTTGACCTGAAGTAAAATATTCTTATAGGATGTACTTTGAGAATGTTCATAAATTATACTTGTAACAATTTTATCTATTGATTTTTTTTCAGATTCCCAATCTACTAATTTAATCATTGTACCTAAAGTAGAGATGGGTTTGATCTCTTTTACGGCAATTCTCTGTGATACTTTTTTTGCCTGTTTCAAGTAACTTTGTAATGCTTTGCCATATTTGTCATCTGATCTGCGAACAAAAGATTTGATGGTGGAATCCAGTTCTTTTTTAATTTTTGAGGCTAAATTTTGCTCCTCTTCAAGTTCAGATGATAAAAGAATTGTTAAAAGATATTCAAAGGCACGTCCATTCCCAGTAATTCCTACATTGGTCAAAGTTGCTGCAGGTAACAAACCTCTAAGGATATCAAGAGCTTTTGCCTTAGTTGATCCTTTGTAAATCATATTTGCATATTTGATATCGATTTCTTTTTTTAATTTCGAAAAAGGTTTTTCTTTTTTGTCTTGAGAATCCTTAAAAAAATATTTTTCAATTGGATATTTTTCTCTTACATAATTTATCATGGGTTCAATGTTTTTTGAATAAACATTAAATGAAAAATTACATGCATCAAGATATTCATCTGCAAAACGTGATTTCATTATAGCAGGATCACGATAAAATTGGTATTGCCCATTAATTTTTTTATCCCATACAACGTACCTTGAGGATTTTTCAAGATAAGATAGACCGATTCTTCTATCTTCAATTTTTTTAACAGCGATATTTGACAGACCTTCTATTGCAATCTGTGCTTCTCCCAATTCTGCTACAGAATCATCGCCATACTCTAAGAGTACTCTGTCGTAAAATTCCTCCCCTCGATTTTTATTTTTTAAAAATTCATCTAAAAATATCCGTCTCATGCTTTTGTTTGTTCGACTATACCTTGACATCAAAGCACCTCGATCAACTTGTTTGGGAGTAATTATTGCAAACACAGACTCATCTGTATTTGAAAAATGACTTGACAGAATTTTTTTTTCGTTTTTGGAAAATTCTGACAACATGCTTCTAAACTTTTACAATTATTAATAGTCTATTTCTTTTTTCCAATTTGGATTAGATCTGGAGGTCTATTTTCTTGAGTTCCTTTTACTTGCATTCCTTTTGCTTGCCATTTTAGCAAGACATCTTTAAAGACATCTGCATCTGCCTCGTTTTCAGTGTACATCAACATGGTTACCCATCTCCCTTTTCCAGCTTTTCCCCCAACGGAATTCATCCAGAAATCACTTGGCAAGGTTTGCATTGCTTTATTTTCAGGATCTTTGGTAATTTCTAACCATCTTTTTGAGACAAAGCTCAAAATTTGCTCTAATTCCTCTCTTTGAATCATATCATCTTATTTTGGGCTTTCAATTTTAAAATTTCTAAGGTTTTTACCCTTTTTGTTTGTGAAAAAAATCTTACCTAATCGGGTAACCTTTCTAACACTTTGTAGGTTATACAAATCCCTCAATTCTAAACATGCCCCAAGACGATATCGATATAATCGGTAAAAACGTCAAAGACATGTACGGAACATTCATGGGTAAAGTCATTGGAACAATGACAGACATCGACGGAAGCATCCAAACGGTGGGTGTAGACTGCGGTTCTCAAGGATTACAGCAAATCCAATTTGATCAGCTTGTAAGTCAAGGCGATGTTGTTATTTTCATTCCAAAATGGAGATTAGATTCTCAAAGACTGATTCGTGAAAAACAGCTAACTCTACGTCGTCTCAAGGCTTTGATTGATATTGTTTCTGACAACGATGACATGAAAGAAGATGCAGAAATCATTCATGAAAAATACAAGTCGAAGCTTGTATCATTAGATGAAACAGAAAGGCAAATCAAAGCAATACTTGAAAGTCGATTAGGAGAATTAGATGAACAATTGAAGTCCGCTAAAATGTTGGTGTTTGATGCAAAACTGCAACACAAAAGTGATGAAATCTCTTCAACTACATTTGAGACCGTGAAGACATGCACTACTCAGTTAATTGAGCATATTACTCACGAAACATCAGAAATCTCAAATGTACAGAAAAGAATTACAGATCTTAATGTTGAAGCACAAAATGCAGCAGCCCCTTCCCAACAAATTCTACAGGATTCAGCCGTAACATATCTGGACACTTCTGAGCAACCACAAAATGCCCAGAGCATACTTCCAGAGGCACCAAAAAACGAGCCAATCACCTCACCTTTTAATTCACATATAGAGGCTGGGGCATTACCACCAGTACCAGAAACTCCAGCAGAACCTGAAGTTGCCACACCATTTACAGCACCACCCCAACAGGTGACACCAGAAACTTCAAAAGACAACCCTAACGACAACGATTGGCTTGCCAGAATGGAAGCATCGTAATTTTTTTTATTATTTTTTCTTTAAATTTTAAGAAATTACTGAAAAATTAGTTACTGATCACTGTTCAAGTTTTTTCATTTAAAGGCTCAAAATCTGTAGATTTCTATTTGATACCATCAAAAAAGATTTTTTTAAGAAATTCCCGATCAATAGAGTTTATTTTTATTTAATTAAGAATAAAAAATGGGCTAATCGGAAAATTTTTTACGACTTTTTTAGGCACAAAAACCATACTCTAAATCTCGGATAATTAGTTTTGAGGGTAAATTGATCAGAAATACGATCGGATCGATCAGATCTTGTTGACTTGATCACCATAAATCGCACCCTTCGATCGTATATTCCTCAGAGAAAGAATGACTGAAACCAAACAAGTAACAATATTTGAAAACGATCCGGATTCGAGTTCCTATGAACACAAGCAATCCGTTGATCAATTACAGGTTCAATTCGCAAAATTTGGCCTAACTGCAAATCAATGTAAGGTGTACATATTTTTAGGAAAATATGGGTCAAATACTGCCCCTGATGTCTGTCGAGCATTAAAACTTCCAAGAACTGAAACCTATCATCTCCTCACAACTCTACAAAACAAGGGAGTTGTTTCTGCAACCTTTGAGCATCCAATCAAATTTTCAGCTATACCTCTATCAAATGCAATAAAATCAATGGTAAATACCGAAAAAGAAAGAGTCAAGAAACTTGAGATACAGGAACAAGAATTAACAAAAATCTGGGATTCCATACCTTCTTTCCACAATGAACCTATGGAGGCAAAAGAAGATAAATTCCAAATGTTGCAAGGAGACAACCAAATCTATGGTAAAATAAATGACATGATAATAAATACCAAAAAAGAATTCAAAATAATTGGTAATGAAAAGGATTTCTTAAAATTCTATCATGCCAACTTTTTAGAACCACTTGATAAATCAGAGGTTGAACTACAGATTTTAACAAATTCTTCTCCAAGAACTCTTTACGTCTTTGATGAAATTGATAAAACCAAGGTTAAAAAAATGCCTAGTTCCACTAAGGGCAACATTTGCTTTGTAGTCAAAGACAATGAGGAGGTTTTATTCTTTATGAAAAACACTGAATCTGGAAAAGAAAACATCACTGCAATGTGGACTAATTCTGATGCAATGATTTATTCTAAAAATCTATTATTTGATTTACTTTGGACAAAGTCAAAACCAATTTAATCTCAACCTATTACCAACTCCAATAATTTTTCCTAAAGGGTAATTTTATCTGAATTCAACATTGAAACTTAGTTCAAATCTATAATTCTAAAATAAAAATCTAGATGGGTATTTACAGCTGTATCCGAGATGTTCCTCGACCAGTCGTTATGTGATATCCATTAAGATTTATCGTCTTTTCCTTGTGCATTTTAGACAATTTGATTTTGGTCGTTCCTTTGGCACTGGTAAGCCACATATCTCCTGAAATCTTTAATCGTTCTTCATTGATCTTGGATGTCTCCTTTCCCATAAACTCTGCAGTCACGATTTGTTGGTCTACAGACAATGTTCCTTTTTCGAGGTTATGATGAACCACAATTGTGTCAACATAATTTATTCCTGTCATTGTAGTTAATAATATGATATTTTACATATTATCTAGTTAGCTTTTATGCTAATGCTTTAGCTTGATTTTACTTTTTAAGAGAACAAAAAGAGTTTAGTGAAAAGTGATCCTTCGTTGCCCTAGGCTTTTTAATATTATTTTTACATTAAGCGATTATTGAGTCAGAGACATCTCACGGTGTTAGCTGGAAAGCACAAAGCTCATCTAAACTAGTTAACCAATTTCATTTGCCTCCACTTTTGAGGAGGCATCTTAAAACAAGAAATCAAAAAAACTATACTTCTTTTATTAAAGATTTAATTTTTCCAACCATTTCAGGAGTAATCTCCATATCTGGATGATCTTCTTTGGCGTGTTGTGCTACTTTTTCTAATAATTGTTCTTCTGTTTCGGCACTAGATGACCAATTACAATCAGCTCCAGAGTCTGCACAGCTAATATTTTTTGTCATGGCAATATTTATCAATGAAGTATTTATTTAATTTTCCAAAACACAATCATTAAACCCAAAATAACATTTAGAAACATGCGCCTATCTATGAATATTATTGCCTAATATTTTCAACATTGGACTTGGAAACGATAATCCTGCAATAAGAGAAAACGCTGAATCTGATTATATCTCCTTTTGGGCAGATCAGGCCAAAAAACTATCTTGGTTTTCATCTTGGGAAAAAACTTTGCAATGGAATCCTCCATTTGCAAAATGGTTTGAAGGTGGTTTGATTAATGCCTCATTCAATGCCTTGGATATTCATCAGAAAGACAAAGGTAAAAAACCTGCAATTATTTGGGTGGCAGAATCTGGGGAATCTCGAATTTTAACTTTTGAGGACCTGTGGATTGAGGTTAACAAATTCGCAAATGTCCTCAAATCTTTAGGAATCACAAAGGGTGACAGGATTACAATCTATCTTCCTATGGTTCCCGAACTACCAATTTCCATGCTAGCCTGTGCTAGAATCGGTGCAATTCATACGGTTGTTTTTTCTGGATTTAGCTCCATCTCAATTAAGGAAAGAATTGAAGACTCTAAATCTAAAATTGTAGTAACATCTGATGGTGGATATAGACGAGGACAAATAGTCAAACTAAAAGAAGTAGTGGATGAGGCAATTCAGAATTTAGATTTTGTAAAAAATGTAATTGTATTGGAGCATACTAAAGAACCAATTCAATTAACCTCTAAAGATAAACTATGGGGTGAACTGATGAAGGGTGTTTCAAGTGAGTGCGAACCTGAAAAACTTGATAGTCTTCATCCCTTGTATATTTTGTATACTTCAGGAACAACAGGAAAACCAAAAGGTGTATTGCATGGTACTGGAGGATATCTAACTCATGTCCATTCAACATTTGGATGGGCTTTTGATATTAAAGATGATGATGTCTTTTTTTGTACTGCTGATATTGGTTGGGTGACAGGACACAGCTATGTAGTATATGGACCACTATTACATGGTGCCACAGAAATAATGTATGAAGGGGCACCTGACTATCCTGATTCATCAAAAATGTGGAGTATAATTCAAAAATACAAAGTCAGTATTTTCTATACAACCCCTACTGCCCTGAGAATGTTTATGAAATTTGGAGACCATATTCCCAATTCTTTTGATCTTTCTAATCTTCGATTATTAGGAACAGTTGGAGAGCCAATCAACCCTGAAGTTTGGAAATGGTACTATATGATAATCGGTAAAGAAAAATGCCCTATTATTGATACTTGGTGGCAGACTGAGACTGGCGGGATGATGATATCTGCACTACCTGGAATTGAAACCATTTCACTCAAACCAGGCTCAGGAACTCGTCCTATTCCGGGTGTACATATTTCAGTTGTTGATGAAAACGGCATTGAGGTAACACCTAACACTAAGGGGTATCTAATAATCAAAAAACCATGGCCTGGGATGCTTTTGACTTTATGGGGTGATGATGAAAAATTCAAAAATGCCTACTGGTCAAAATTCCCAAACGCATACTATTCAGGAGATTATGCAAAAATAGATCAAGATGGATATTTTTGGCTACTTGGACGAGCAGATGACGTTCTAAAAATTGCAGGTCACCGAATTGGAACTGCCGAGCTTGAGAGTTGCATTGTCTCACATGAGGATGTTGCAGAATCAGCAGTATGTGGTATCCCTGATAATGTAAAGGGTGAAGTAATTATTGCATTTGCAGTTTTGCTTGACAATGTTAAAAAAAATTCAGAACTAATAAAGAAAGAAATTTTTGAGAAAATAAGGAAAGATATTGGTCCAATTGCTACTCCTAAACAGATTCATTTTGTCAAAAAATTACCAAAAACCCGTAGTGGCAAAATAATGCGTAGATTGTTAAAGGCAATTGCAAATAATGAAACAATAGGCGATATTAGTACACTTGAGGATGGTGCAGCAGTAACTGAAGTTCAAACTGCATTTAATAATTTACTAGAATCTATCAATGAAAAAAACAATTAAAATACATATTTGACATTATCTTAAATTTTTTAATTCATTAAGATTGGTAGATGATAGCAGATCAAACATTTTCTTTAGGCCGTCATACTCTGATTTTGCATTTTCATCAAATTGTTCATAATCCTTACCTATTTCGTCTAATCTTATCTCAGCATTTTTAAAAAACTCTTCATATTCTCTTATTTTATCATCTTCTAATTCTGTCAGATCAAAGATCACTGTGTTGCTTCCAAGCAAATTATTATTTTCATCATATAGACTAACTGCGTGCAATAAAACCGGAAATGTATCTCCATCTTGTTTCCTTAAGGTAATTTTTCTATGCGAGACTTCTCCTGTTTCAAACCACCGTTGAAGAGATTCATTCATTTCACTCCAGGATTCTTTTGGCACATGTTCAAAAATCACCTTGCCAATAATCTCTGATTTTCCATAGCCTAATTTGGCAGCATAAGTGGAATTACAATCAAGAATTACTCCAATAGAATTGATTCTCCTCCACATTACAGGTGCATCTTTTAAGATTTTTCTTGCTTCTGTTTGTTGCATCTTATAAAATACAAATTCCTACTTATTAAATGGAAATCTTTCTACAATCAAGAATACAGGCTGTTAAATAAGGTCAACAATCAAAAATATTTTCGTTTCTTTTATTGATTTGTCTTTTATCAATAAATCCTTAGGAAAACTAAACCCTCCTATATGGTTAAATTGCAATATTTTTGACATTGTAAACCAAAATCCCAACAGGGGAGGAGGAAACTTTAACAAAACAAACTTGGATCCCTATCAATGTTTTTTATTAAAATTATTTTTGAAATCCCAGAACCAATTTCTTTTTTACAAATATTACAAAATTGGTTTTTAATGTTCCCAAAAAAAAAACTTTCTACTGAAAATATCTTA
>JAOTVS010000041.1 GCA_029863275.1 Candidatus Nitrosopumilus sp. | reverse complement strand
CCTTGCAGGCTTTCTCTTCACTGCAACTCTCTTCCTTGCAGGCTTCTTGCGTGCTATTGATTTAGTGGTTTGAAAAGTCTGGTCTTTTAGATTTTTTAATTGATTTAATTCTGTTTTCATTTTTTCAATTTCACCAAGCAAGTATTTGTCAGATGGATTTAATTCATTTTCTGATCTAGAATAATTTTCAGACATGTAAAGCAACTCCAACTCTGATAATTTAAGACTTTATGATTTTTGTGAATGTTTTGATATTAACAATTTTGTTACTTATTTTCAAGCTGTCCTCTACTCTCATCATGTCTCTGTTCTTTTCTGTATTCTATCTTCATCCAAATGGGTGTGATGATTGTAGTTACAGCTACCATGATTACAATAGTCGAATAAACGTTAGATGTTAAAATTCCAGAAGATACTCCTACGCCTGCAACTATCAAACCTACCTCTCCTCTTGAGATCATACCAATTCCAACTCTTAGTCCTTGAGCTTTATTTTTTAAAAGATACATTGCAGGTAATCCACATCCAAACAACTTTGTTGCAACTGCAACTGCGATAATTATTCCACTTAATCCAAGAATCTCCCAACTAACTGCTCTAAGATCTACTTGGGCTCCAATAATTGCAAAAAACAATGGGGCGAAAATTAAACCTATTTTACCAATGTAATTCTCAATTTTTTCAAATACTTTACTTGTGGATAAAGCCATACCAACTGCAAATGCGCCCACAATTGGTGATAATCCAATAATACCAGCTACCGCAGCTGCTCCAAAAAATGATGCCGTGGCAATCCCTTCAACACTTCCTTTTGCTTTCCATAATCTAGGTGTAACGACTTTTGGAATCACAATTACTGCAACGACAAGCATAATTCCAAAGAATGCTAGTACTTGTAATATCGTAAATACTACGTCTGAAATTTCTAGGGATTCTACTCCCCCCTCTCCAATTGCAATTGAGGAGACTACTGATAAAACTGCTATTGCTAAAATATCATCAACTACTGCAGCCCCAATGATCAAACGAGCTTCTGGAGTCTTGATCTTTCCAAATTCACTTAACACTTGTATTGATATTGCGATACTTGTTGCAGTAAGTGCAGTTGCAATTAACATTGATTGTAATGCATCGTATCCAAACATTTGAAAAACCATATATCCTGCAAAGAACGGGATAACTACTCCCAATGTACCTACTATGAATGAATTTTTGCCTCCCCTTAGGAATTCTTTTGGTGTCATTTCAAGTCCTGCCATAAACAAAATTACTATTGCCCCAATTTCGCCAAGTATTTTTATCTCATCATTTATGTGCAATACTTGACGCCCATCAACTACAAAAAATCCTCCTAGTGCAAATGGCCCAACAATAATGCCGGCTAATAACTCACCTAAAACAATCGGAAGTTTTAATCTGAGGAATAACTCTGCCATTAATTTAGCAGCAAAAAGTAGAATGCCTACACCGATTATTGTCTCAATGAATTGCTCTTCGGCCATTACTTTACATATCAATAATTGGATCCATATAAGGTAATTCTGGGTTAAAATTAATTTGGAATTTGCTTAATTATGCGATTTTAATTGAGTTGACGACTACTCCTTTTTTGGGTGTTATTTTACCAATCTCTTGACTTGAGATCTGATGTTTTTTGAAAATAGATTTGATCTGATTTACTTGATTCTTTGGAGCAATAACACAAAATCCCACACCCATGTTGAATGTCTTGTACATTTCTTCAGATTTTACTCCTTGTTCCTCAATTAGTCCCATAATTGGAGGTAATTTAGGCAAGGAATCAATTTCATATCCGATACTCTTGAGTCTGAGTAGTTTTGTAAATGATCCTCCTGTGATGTGGGCTAGACCATTTACTTTACATTTTTGAATCATCTCAAGTACTGGCTTGACATAAATTTCAGTTGGAGTAAGCAATGAATTTCCTAAAACTCCTACCCCTCTAATTTTATCTTTAACATTATATTTTGATAGTAGCGCTTTTCTTGCTAAGGAATATCCATTAGAGTGGATACCACTGCTTTTCATCCCAATAATTACATCTCCTGTTTTTATTTTGTTTCCAAGAACCACATCTTTTTTTGATACAATTCCAACAACCATTCCTGCCAAGTCAAATGAAAATCCTTTTCCAGCAATTACATCTGGCATTATTGCTGTTTCTCCACCGACTATGGGCATTGCTGACTTTTTTGCACCTGTAACCAAACCTTCCACTATTTTTTTTAAAATTTTTTCATCATTTTTGTTTGCTGCAATATAGTCCACAAATGAAATAGGTGTGGCTCCAACGCATATTATATCATTTACATTCATTGCAAT
This sequence comes from Candidatus Nitrosopumilus sp., assembly GCA_029863275.1. GTDB lineage: Archaea > Thermoproteota > Nitrososphaeria > Nitrososphaerales > Nitrosopumilaceae > Nitrosomaritimum. Next base: position 9,905 of record JAOTVS010000041.1, on the reverse strand, counting down.
ACAATCAATTCCTATAGTGTTGTATTTTTTCATCAAATTTGCAATTATTACTTTAGTTCCTACTCCATCAGTATGTGTAGCTAAAAGTTTTCCACCGGGAATTTCTACGATTCCTGCATAATGGCCAAAACCATGAGATATCTTTGCCAGTTTTTGAAGTTTATGTGTTGATTCAATTAGTTTACCTATTGCATCTTGACTTTTTTTAATTTTGGAAATATCCACTCCTGCTTTTTTGTATGTCAATGCCATGGTTTGATGCGTATTTGATATGAATAAAAGAATTTGCCCTTGAATTGGATCAGGCGATGCCTAATTATTTTTATGAATAAATAGATTCAACATCACTCTACCTTTGTCTGTTATAGAATAAATGACGTTTGCTCCAACTGGTTTTTTTTCAACAAAATTATAATCTACACACAAGTGTAAATAATTTAGAAATGATCTTTTCATTCTAATCTTTGACTTTGAATACAACTCTGAAAATGTCATCGAGTTTCCTCTTAGCTGATACAATAATTTTAAGAGTGACAAGGTACTGTAATCCTTTGTCCTTGCTTTTACTGCATCTAATACTTGCTCATCTCTTTTGATAATAAAATCCTCAAATTGATCTGCTACTTCTATTGGTACATATGTTAATCTTGCTCGCATCATACCGTATGGTACGGTACATTACCTTATTAATGTTAACTTGGTGTATTGTTTGCCTATGTGGATGGTTTTTTTACACTCATTTGAAGCCTAGGTGAATTTATTTGACTGCTAGAATTGTGAAATTACGGTAAATCATCGAATTTAAACAACCTCTAGCTGAACTCTTTGTATGGATATTGCCATCAATGCAGCACTAACTGCAGTGGGCCTTGCCATGCTATGTTTTGGTGGAAACTGGTTGGTAAATGGTGGCGTAATAATTGCCAAAAAATTACGGATAAGTAATTTGATAATAGGGATGACTGTAGTTGCATATGGTACATCTACTCCTGAACTTGCAGCAAGCATTGCAGCAGCTGGTAATCATAGTGGAATAATTTTAGGGAATATAATTGGAAGTAACATTGCAAACATTGGAATGGTAATTGGTATTGCAGCTATAATGGTCCCACTTGTAATAAGCAGGAAAACTCTGAGAAAAGAAATTTCAATTATGTTGGGTGTTTCTGTTTTGCTGATTGTTTTATCATTAGATGGTGAACTCTCACAATATGATGGAATACTTTTGATAGGTTCTCTTGTGGCATTTACAATTTTTACCTTCCAAGATGTAAAAAAACAAAGAAAAGAAAATAGTGAAAATCATGAAACCAAAAATGACACAAAAAAAAGTGTCTATCTAAAAGCTACAGGGTTAATTATACTTGGAATATCCCTACTTGGTATTGGTGCATACCTTACAGTTGAAAACGCTGTAGTACTGGCAATAGAATTTGGTTTATCTGAAAAACTGATTGGACTTACAGTAATTGCAATTGGAACTTCTCTTCCAGAACTAATTACTTCAGTAATTGCAATTCGTAAGGGACACACAGATATTGGTGTTGGCAATATTGTTGGAAGCAACATTTACAACATTTTGATGATCATGGGTGTAGGTGCAGCTCTTGGAAGCGTAGTTATTGCCTTTGATGTCTTTCTTGATTATGCAATTATGATTGCATTTAGCGCCTCATTGCTTGTTGCTTTGAAAATGGGAGTGATAAAAAGACCTATGGGAATCATTTTGGCAATTGCATATGTTGTTTTTCTTATAGCTTCGTTTGTAATATGAGCAATTCTTGTGCCTAATTTTGCCTGTTTCTGCTGAAAATTTCTAAATTGAATTTACCTTGATTTTTTCTACTTTAATTGAAGGGGTAATTGATGGAAGTGATGCCCATTGAAGTACATTTTTTTGATTATTTCCAATAGCAGAAATGTTTTGCAATAACTTTGGTAGATTGTGAATAATTCTTACTGATTTTCCGGGATTTTTTATCTTACCATTTTCAATTAATCTAATTCCACTTCTAGCAGTACAGGAAAAATCACCTTTGATGGGATTGACTGCATAAGTATACCATAATCTTCCAACAAGTAATCCATGTCTGGTGTCCTTTATCATATCTTCTTGTGAGGCACTTCCTGATTTTATTTGAAGATTATGGGGTATTGAAATTGGAATGGATTCAGAACTCCGTCCCATTGGTGAGCCAGGTCTTGAAGCATTACCTGTAGATTCTATATTTTCTTTGAAACTATCAAAGAGATTGCGATATGTGTCTGTAAATATGCCTTTGTCAACATATGTGTTGATTTGTGTCTTGACTCCTTCATCGTCAAATGGTTTTGATCCTATCCCTTGAGAGATGTGGGGATTATCTATTAAGCTAAATTCATCATCTGCTATTTTTTCTTCAAAATTATTTGAAAAACAACTCCTTTTTTCTGAATAAGTTTTAAAATTAAAATTTGCAGCAACTACAAATGCCAAAAGCTCTCCAACTGAATATGGTTCAAAAATTATTGTGTATTCTCCAGTCTCACATTTTTGTGGATTAATCGAATCAATACACATTATTTTTGCATCGTTCCCTATCTGTTGTGATGAAAATTTTTCTAAGGTTCTGCAGCACCCTTGACCAATTCCAGAAACCTCTGATCCACCAATTTCTGAATCTGCATTAATGATTCCAGATATGTAAGTTCCTTTGTCAATAGCCGACAATCCATTAGTATTTGCAATTTGAAACTTTTCAGAAACTACATTAATTGATCCTGATATCGTGTTTATTTTATTGTCAAGCGTACAATTTATCATATTTTGTGCGATGTCCGTTATTTCAGATCCAGAAATTTCATCTAATTTTTTATCATAAACTCCTTCCAATCGATTTGTTCTTAATTCATGTGGTAGAGATTTCCAAAATTCCCTTAATTTAAGATTAGATGATATTTTAAGTGAATCATCGATTGATTTGTTAATTTCTTTTTCGTTACTCGCTTGTATTGATGATATTTTTTTATTATGAATTAATCGAATTCCGTAACTTTCATCCAAATTCGTTTTTAATTCAAAAATCTCCGAATCTGTAATTCTAACAGTTGTTATTTTTCGTTTAACAAAAATAATTTCACATTCATCTATTTTTAATCTTCTTGAATAATCTAGCGCCTTATCTAAGGCAGACAATTATTTTTCCCTTGGATTTTGATATCTGTATTTGTCTATTTTTATTAATTCTACATATGATCCAAATTTTGAAATATCTTCAATTTTGTCAAGCTTCTCTTCTGAATCATCTAAATTTTCAAATCGCTTTAAAATTTTGTAATTGGTATTTCTTTCTGCTGGAATTCTACCAATCTCCCTTACAGTTCGTTTGATGTCTTTTGGTTTTAACAATTGACCGTGTTCAGAACCAGCTGATGTTGAAATACTTTCGTTGATAAGGGTTCCGCCAAAATCGTTGGCCCCCCACATTAGTAAAAGTTGTGACATTTTTTGACCTTCCTTTACCCATGACATTTGGATATTATCGATGTAATTGTTCAGCATAATTCTTGAGATGGCATGTGTAAGTAAAACATCTTTTCCACTTCCACCTTGTTTAATTCCTTCATGTAATTGATGCTTATACATAGGAGCCTCACTATGAATGAAATCAAGAGGCACAAATTCTGTAAACCCTCCAGTTTCTTTTTGAATCTCTCTAATCTTTGCAATGTGATCTACCCTATCTTTTGGAGTCTCGATGTGTCCAAACATCATTGTAGATGTAGTGTTTATTCCAATTTTATGAGCGGTCTTGATAATGTTAATCCAATCCTTTACGCTAATTCTACCGGGCGAAATCTTGTCTCGTAGTTTCTGATCTAAAATCTCAGCTGCTGTGCCTGGAAGGGTGTTTACTCCGGCATCCTTTAGCCTTTTTAGATACTCCTCAATTGTTGTTTTTGATCTTGTAGCTCCATAAAGAACCTCTTCTGGTGAAAACCCGTGAATGTGAATATCTGGAATCTCTTTTTTTATCGATCGACAAATATTTTCATACAAATCTCCTTCCATATCTGGAGGAAGTCCAGCTTGGATGCATACCTCAGTTGCCCCTAATTGGTGTGCCTCTTTTGCTCTTCGGACAATTTCTTCAGTGGGAAGAAAATACCCTTCCTCTTCTCTAAAGTCTCTACTAAATGCACAAAACCCACATTGCTTTATGCAGACATTTGTAAAATTGATGTTTCTATTAACTACATAGGTCACAATGTTTCCAACCCTTCTTTGTCTGAGCTCATTGGCAGTCAAACCAATTAAATGAAAATCAATTCCATCTGAATTATAAAGCGAAAGCCCATCCTCTGCAGAAATTTCCTTTTCGGATAATGCTTTGTTTAAAATGTCTGAAATTATGGGATCTGCATTTCTAAACAACGAATCAATATTTGCTGTCATCTCCAATATTCCTCCTTTACAAATCCCTCTTCATCTTTAATTCCAGCCATCTTATCTCTTAACTCTTTACTAATAAATGAAAAAAATTTGGGGTAAATTGGAAACCTGCATTTTAAATCAAACCCTCCTTTTTTTGAATTTTCATCTATTTGTTTTATCTCTGGCCATGAAAATTCGGGATTTACATAATCTGGTGTTAGTGGCGAGATTCCACCCCAATCATTTATTCCCACTGAAAGAAAATCTTGATATGATTTTGGTGATAAATTAGGAGGAATTTGGATGTTCATCTCTGGCATGATAATTCGTGACAATGCAACAATAATTTTGAAATAGGTTTCTTCAGTTGATGGGAATCCTTTCATCTTTGTATCTTCTTTAGGTTGAAAGTTTTGCAAAATCACTTCTTGTATATTTCCATATCTCTCATGTAGTTTTTTAATGGCAAATATGGATTCGATAACTTCTTGTGGTGTTTCTCCAATTCCAATTAAAATTCCAGTTGTCATGGGGATTTTTAATTTTCCAGAATTTTCCAAGACCTCTAATCTTGCTTTTGGTCTTTTACTTGGAGCTAAATAATGTGGCATTCCTTTATGGGATAGTCTTTCGGAACTGTTTTCTAGCATTAATCCCATAGACACATTTGTTTTTTGTAATTCTTTTAATTCACTCCAAGAAAGATTTCCAGCATTTGTGTGTGGGAATAGACCTTCTTCTAAAGCCCACTCTGATGCATGAGTGAGATATTCTGGAGTTGATTTGAAACCATTTTTTTTTAGCCAATCTTTTGCTTCTTGATATCTCTGTTCAGGGCGCTCACCGGTGACAAATAATGCCTCTACACATCTGTATTTCTTTGCAAGAATTAGCATCTGTTTAATGTCTTGTTTTGACATCAACGATAATTTTTTTTCTTCTGGCTCAGACTTGTAAGTACAATAAGAGCAGGTATCTTTACACATGTTAATTATATTAAAAAAGGCTTTTTTTGAAAATGTCACAGTTGACCCTTTGAATTTTTTTCTTAGGTTTTGAGCTGTGAAAAATAATTCAGATGGGTTGGTTTTTGCATCATGAAAAACTTGTACTGCATCTTCGTATGATATCATTTTATTTTCTAAAACGTGGTTTAAATTTTCAGAGTTTAACATAATATTATTCATTAGAAAAATGCATTTTTAGAAGTATTTAATGTTGTACTACCTTATCCGCCATTAGGTCTCTCATCTAAAACAACCACCACATTTGTTGTACGTCCATCTCTAAGTATCTCTAATATCATTTCATCGCCAACAGATTTTCCCCTTTGTAAGTGAATTAAAATATCTGATATTTTTCTCACATCAATTTTATCTACGGATAGTATAATGTCTCCTCCAATTGTATACTGGACTCCGTCTTTCTCTACAATATTTTCTGAACCATGTATTCCTGCTTTTGATGCCGGACTATCTGGAACCACTGTGATTACTAAAAACCCTACAGCATCATTAAGTCCTAAAACTTTTGCTAAATCGGGATCTATATCTCGTCCTGAAATTCCAATCCATGGGTGTTTGTATTCCCCCTTTTCTATTAAACTTGGAACAATTTTGGCAATTGTTTGTGAGGGTACAGCAAAACCTACCCCAGTAAATTCTCCTGTTGCAGATTGGATTGCAGTATTTATTCCAACTATCTCTCCTCTCATATTTAGTAGAGGACCCCCTGAGTTTCCAGGATTTATTGCTGCATCTGTCTGTATTACATCAGGAATAGAGAATCCTGCCCCTGAAGGTAATAGACGACCTAATTGACTTACGATCCCTGCCGTCATTGAACCAGACAAACCAAAGGGATTTCCAATAGCTGCAATTCTTTCTCCAACTTGAAGATTTGACGAGTCTCCCAGGGATAAAGGATGTAGCAAAGACAAGTCTGCATTTACCTTAATCACTGCAACATCAGTAAACGTATCGACACCAACTATCTCAGCGTTATATGATCTTCCATCCAAGAATGTAATTACGACCTTGGTTGCCCCTTCCACAACATGTGCATTAGTAATTATATGTCCTTTTTTATCAAAAACAAAACCAGATCCCACACCCGTTGGAGCAAGATCCCCTAGAGTCCTTTGAACATTAACTCTTACTACTCCTGGCTCAGAATTGTTGAAAATCTCGATTAATGATAAAGGATCCGAATATGATGATGTGGATTTACCTACTATGCTAACATTATGGCCATTGGTAACTGCAATTTCAGGTCCTCCAATGCTTGGGGGTGGAATCATGATAAATGCAAAGACCACTAAAACTATTACTGCACCTGCAATCCCTCCGACAATAACACCTGATTTGTCCATAAGACTTTGATTTCCTGTTCTACAACTAAAAAGATTTCTCCTAAATACTAATTGAATCTTGGATATGATCCTTCATAGAATAGTTTCTTCCTCTCCAAGAAACAGATGCATCTTTGGTTGCCTGAAGCAATCCGCTTAAAAACCCCAATACCACAATTAAACTTCCAAGTGGCCCAAATAAAGCATAAATCAATTTCATCTGTAATCCCTTTTTGACTTCAATTACTGCTCCAGTATAGATCAATATTGATGCGATCAAAGATGTTACAAAAACCAGAGAATTAGATAAAGTTTCAAAGGCAAGAAGGGAAGAATAAACTAAAATCGGAAATGGCATAAATAACAAAAACAAAACTGCAAAAAATATCCCAATGGAAATTCCGCGACTTTGAAGGTATAGTGGAATCATTAATCTTTTGAGGGCATTCCAAAGTGTACTCTTGTTGCGTGCCCAAATGGCATCAATTAGGTGGTCTCCTCTAACCATCTTCATTTTATAACCTGAATCTTTAACTTTTTTCCCCAGGGCTCCGTCTTCAATGATTTCTTGTTTTACCGATTCATGTGTTCCCACTTCCTCGTATGTCTTTTTTTTAAGAATAAAAAAACTCCCAAAAAAATATCCAGTTTTCTTTGTTGGATCATTTACTCTAATGGCTGAAAATCTTGTGTGCAAAAATGTAGATATCATGGGAAGTGTGATTTTTGTCCAAAAATCAATTGAAATCAATTTAGGAATTACAGTTAATGCATCAAGATTAAAAGAAAGTAAATGAGATACTGCTAATGATATAACTTTAGTATCATGTTTTGTATCTGCATCTGTAAATAACAATAATTCTCCCGTTGCTTTTTTGTATCCCTCCACACATGCCCAATTTTTGCCCATCCATCCATCCGGTTTTGGTTTTGCTAAAACCGGAATTATTTTTGAATTTTTTTGTGCATACTCTAAAATGATTTGTCTAGTTGAATCCTCTGATGAATCATCAATAGTAATAATTTCATAATTTGGATAGTCTTGATTAATTAAACTATCGAGACATTTTGCAAGAAATTCTTCTTCATTTCTTGCAGGAAGAATAATTGATACTTTGGGATTGTCATGTTTTAGTTTTTCAAATTTATCTAGATATGGGGTAAACCTAAAAGAGTTTATCATTGACTTTATTAAAAAAACCCATGCTCCGCAGATTCCAATTAAAATTGCCGAAAGAGAAAAATTAAAAACCTCAATTATCATTTTAGTGCCTTATCTCTCAAGTTCTTCTTTGATACTTTGTAATGCTAAATCTGTTCCACTTTTGATATGTTTTTTTATCATTCCAGTAAACATGCCCATGAGTCCTGAGAGTTGAACATCCCATTTTACGTCAAGGAGAGTTTTATCGCCATGAGGACTTAATTTTATAGTCTTACTACCATTGATTATCCCTTTTCTAAATACGGCAACAATCTTTTCCTTGGGATGCAATGTCACTTCCTGAAGGCATTTTTGATCTCTAAATGCAATGATAATCTCGCGAATTACTATATTTCCTTCCTTTGAGATATTTCTAACCTTTTTTGTTCCCCTCCAAAATTTAGGCTCATTGTCAATATCTGATACTACCTCCCAAACCTTTTCGGGAGCAGAATTAATTTCGATGGAGGTTTCAATTACTGCCATGACTCTATTTGCTCCTTTCGCAGTAAATATATTAGATTACACTTGGTAAAAATATAGACTGTGATGGGCATCATGCCTAAAATCCAGAACAGTAACTCCGGTTCTAACGGCATATGCCACTCTTCCGTCACAGTCCTTTCACTAAAATGGAAAACAAACCCCTATGACAAAAATTGGAACCTTTGATGCAGCGGAATTTTGGAAAAATGCATATGCTCACCAACGAGGAAAATTATTAAAAAAAGTAAACGTTCCTGAAGATCAAATTTTAATTTTAGCCAACAAAAAATATCTTGAATTACCTGCACCACTAAGATATGATATTGAAACAAGTGGAATACAAAAAAAAGATCTTTTGTGACTGTTAGAAATTCATTTTAACAAGGAAATTAAGGAATTTTAATGTCAAATGTCTCTTATGATGATTTTGCAAAATTGGATTTACGTGTTGCAAAAATAATAGATACAGAACCTATTCCGGGAAAATCCAGAATTATTAAAGGAATTATTGATTTAGGAAATGATAGGAGGGATGTGATTATTGGTGGTGCACAGTATTATCAACCTGAAGACCTTGTAGGTAAAGTTGTAATAGTAATTGCAAATCTTGAACCAAAGAAAATGGCAGGAGTTGAATCAAATGCTATGCTATTGGCAGCAGATGTTGACGATAAACCCTTTTGGCTTACAGTTAATGAGGATGTTCCATTAGGAAGTCCAATTAAATAATATAATTTTAGCAGACTTTAGAAATAGTTAATCTCGATATTTTTTCTTAAATTTTATATGGTCTGTTTCTTGTTTTGTAAAGGTTTCATTTCTTTTACTTTGTTTGATTCAAAAGGTTACTCGAAAAGATTAGAATTATAATTTTTGGCGTTAGCTATTTTCTGATTTACTCCTTGGTTTAATCTGGTTTAATGATAAATTCCAATAATATACGAATCCTTTAATTTGGATCCCCCAGTTTGCAGAGATAATGGTGGATTTAACTAATATTGATTTTGATCAGTTGTTTGGATTTGGCGATGATTCTAATCCTCTAATGATGCTAATTTGGATCCTACCGATAATACTATTCATTTTTTATGGTCAACGAATCCAATTACAAGTCACTTCTGGTGAAATAAAAAAAGGGATTAAAAAATTGGATTTGTATAGGACTGAGGCACGCAAGGAACTAATTGAATACGTCAAGACATCTATGAATCCAAAAGAAGATCCGACTAAAAGGCTTGATCGATTTTTAGATTATTTCACAATAATGCCTGTGGATATGGATCCTAATGGAATAGTCGATAAGGTGAGACATACTGTAAGGGCAAGAGAGGATTTTTCAAGAAATCATGTAAAATCATTATCCCCATCTACGAATGAAATCGAATTAAGTAAAATTACCACTTTACTTGAAATTGCAACATCACTTCATATGATTTACAAAATAATTAATC
>JAOTVS010000040.1 GCA_029863275.1 Candidatus Nitrosopumilus sp. | reverse complement strand
CACACACAGTTACAAGTGGAACTCCAGATAATGGACCGACTAGCAATTTTGATAGTGATATTATTCTACCTGGTGCTCTTTATTCACATAAATTTGAAAAAGATGATGTTATAAATTATTTTTGCACATTACATCCATGGATGACAGGACTCCTAAACATTACTAGAAGTGGTGTGGTTATTAGTAATGATGATGAAGGGATTGGATCAAACGATAAATCTGCCCAAAAAATTCCCGACTGGATAAAAAATAATGCACAATGGTGGTCAAGTGATAAAATATCTGAATCAGAATTTCTACGTGCTATCGAATACCTGATAGAAAATAAAATAATAAAAATCCCAATTTCTGAAAATCAAAACCTTCAATCCATTAGAACCACACATACTCTTCCTGATAGTCGTTCTACAGAATATGTGGAAATCTCTGGTAGTTTTGCGGAAAAACATGAGGGTCCATTGACTCTAACTATTGTAAAGCCAGATAAATCAGAAGAAAAACTCACAACATTTTCCCGAGATGGAACCTTCATGACAACAATGACCTTATCGAGTGAATCTTTAATTGGGAACTATCAGGTATTTGCAGAGATTAAAGGAAATCAATTACTTGTATCTGGCTTTAATGTAAAGGGTACAGATTCAAACAAGGTTCCATCATGGATAAAAAATAATGCAAAATGGTGGTCACAAGGATTAATCACCGATGGTGATTTTATCTCAGGAATCGAACACTTGATTAAAAATAACATACTCAAAGTTTAGTCAAAATAGAAATTAAATTTCCTTGATCTCTGTAACTGTTGCCAATACTGAATCCATCTTTATGATTGCCCTTTTTTCATCCCAACCAAGTGCAACATACCAATCTCCTGCATCATCATCATATTTGGTCTCTAAAGTTTTGCTCTGATTTGGCGAAACATGATATTTTTTTGCTATAGCTGAAACTGCCAAAGCAATAGCATCCTTTTCAGTTTCTAACCTTCTTTTCATTAATCCAATACCTGGATTCATAAATTGAATTTCTAAATTGTAATTATTATAGTTACTTGAATTGTGTATTTATTATAGGCATGATTTAAAGTAAAAAAGATAGTTAAATTGAAAATCTGGATTGATATTCTTACTCCAAAGCAATTATTGTTTTTTACTCCAATGATTAGAAAACTTGAGAAAAATCACAAACTTTTATGCACCTCAAGGAATTACAGAGAGGCCACAGAACTAAATAAAATTCGGAAATTGAATCTTATAATTGTTGGAAAACATGGCGGTACAGAAAAATCAGAAAAACTAAAAGCAAGTATTGATAGAATGAGAGAATTATTTATCAAAATTCAAAAATTTTCTCCTGATACTACAATTAGTTTTTGCTCACCTGAAGCTTCTAGAATTTCATTTGGATTGGGAATTAAACATATTGCATTTTGCAATGCACCTCATTCCGAGGCAGTCATGAAACTTTCATTACCACTAATTCAAAAACTTTTGATTCCTAGTCATATTCCTAAAAAAGAATTTTCACATTACGGAATTTCCCAAAAAAACATAACACAATATCATGCACTAGATGAATACTTGATTGTTAAAGAAAAAATTGTTCACAATACTTTGCCAAAATTAAATCTTGAAAGAAATAAAACAATTATTTTTAGGACTTATGAGGCTCAAGCATCTTATGTATCAAAGAATATACCTACAATAAAATTAATTCAAAAGATTTCAAAGGAATTTCCTGATTGTAATTTTATAGTTCTTGGAAGATATTCTAGTGAAATAAAATCACTTAAACAAAAATTGGGGAAAAAAATTATTATTTTAGATAAGGTAGTTGACAGTGGAGAACTTTTGTCGCTGTGTGATGTCTTTATTGGTTCTGGAGGAACAATGACTTCAGAAGCTGCACTTAGAGGAATTCCTACAATATCATACGATGCAGTACCTAATCTTGATGAAAAGTTTCTTGTAAGAAAAAAACTAGTCAAAAGAGCAACAAGCTCAGATGAAATTGTAAAATCAACTAAAATCCTTCTAAAATCAAACAGGAACAAGATAAAACAAAACGCAAAAAGTTTCCTGAATTCTATGGAAGATCCTTATTCTAAACTGTTAGATTTATTAAAAAAATAATAAACTAAAAATTTTGTTTTAATACTTTATGAATAAAAATCGAGTTCATTGTTGCACCCATACGCACAGAGATTTAATTAAACCAAAGTTAACGTTTTGTAATAATGTTGAAAAATACCCTAAATGAGGTTGAGACAAAAAATACAAAAATTGAAATCTTTGGCCTGGGATATGTGGGCTTTCCTCTTGCAGTACGTCTTTCAAAAGAAGGTTGGAGCGTAACTGGTATTGATATTGATAAAAAAAGACTAGAGAGATTAAAGAAAGATAATTTAGCTGAATCAGAATTAAAATTACAATCTGATTTTATTGAAAGTAAAAAAAATAAAACTCTTTCATTTTCAGACAAACCACTTGCATATGATGGTTCAAAAATTGGAATCATTTGTGTACCAACACCAATTCCTTCCGCAGAAACAAAGTCTGATTTTTTTGTAAATTCAGCTGTTGAAAAATTTCTTGAAACTAGTAAACAAGGTGATATTATAATTATTGAAAGTAGTATAGAGCTTGGAACAACTGATAAAATAAAACAGTTAATTGAATCCAATGGGTATAAAGTTGGTGAAAATTTTGGACTTGCGTTTTGTCCCGAAAGAATTGATCCATTAAATAAAAAATGGAACTTGGATAACATACCTCGGGTGATTTATTGTTCTGATGATTCCACTTTTGCAATAATGCAAAGAGTTTACCATGATGTAAATAGTTCCAATTTAATTCGTGTATCTTCTGCAAAAGTTGCCGAAGTCATCAAATCATTTGAGAATACCTTTAGACTAGTTAATATTTCTCTTGTAAACGAAATGGCAATACTTTGTGATCATTTAGAAATTGATTTTAATGAAGTTATGACTGCTGCATCAAGTAAACCCTTTGGATTTATGCCATTTTATTCTGGTGCAGGTGCAGGAGGTCATTGTATTCCAAAAGATCCAAAGTTCTTACTGGAATCCTCAAAAAAATTTGGGATTGATTTCAAATCAATTGAAAATGCTTTACACATAAACTCCTTAATTCCAAAATACATTGTTGATATAATTGAAAAAATTTTATCTGAGAAAAATCTTGCAAAATCTGTAATTATTTGTGGAATGTCATACAAGCCAAATAGTGAGGACATGCGTGATTCTCCAAGTTTTAAAATTTTAGATGAATTTCAAAAACAAGGATATGATATTGCAATATATGATCCTTTTTTTAAAAATGAATTATTGGAGAAATATCTAATCGAAAATCATCTCAAAGAGAAAAAATTTACCATTTTGAAAGATTTAGATGATGATAATCTATCAAAATATGCCTGTATTTGCGTGGTCCAACATCATACAAAATCTCAATACCGATTAGAAGAAATTTACAGAAAATCAAAAGTACCAGTAATTTATGATTGCCAGAATAAACTCAAAAAAATCTCTTCTTCGACACTTCTTGTTTCTCTTGGTAACAAAAACATAGTTTAAAATTAATAAAAATCAGTCATTCACTATGCAAAACAACCAAACAAATTCGGATTTTTATCAAAATAGTGAAATGTTGTGATTCATTTTATTGAAAAACTCAAATTATTAAATTTATTCAGGGATCAAAATGAGTGTAATTAACAAATTATCAAATTCTTTGCTGGCTAAACCAACTAACCTTCTTTCTTTAGTTTCTGTTCTTGCAGTTATTGGACCTGTTGTAATTTTATCTGCGGGAATATGGGATGCAATATCTCACCTGCAACGAGAACCAGAATTATTTTGGACTATTCAGCACATTTCAGTTTATACGGGTGTATCCATGATTACTGCTGCTGGAGTTATCGGTCTTGTTCTTTTAATTAGAAACTCTGTAAAAGGGATCTTAAAGAAAGGAATTCAACTAGTAATTATTGGTTCAATTATTCAGCTTGTTTCAGGATTTGGAGATTCTCTTTCTCATGAAGTATATGGTATTGATGGTTTACTCTCTTGGTCACATCAACCTTTAGAATTTGGTATTGTGTTAGCAGCACTTGGAGGTTATCTTATAATGAAAAGCAGACAACACAGCAGACTAGGAATATTTTTACCATTTTCAATTATTGCACTTTTACTTTTAACTGGCTGGTTAGGATTTAATGTATTTTTGATTTTTGGTCATGTGATTCAATGTATACCTGTTTATGATATATTCTCATCAGGTTGCTCTATTCTATAATCTCTTAGCTTGATAAAAGATGAGATTACTATCATTAATCCACCAGCTAGAGTAACTATTCCTGGCAATACCATCTCTTTTCCATTTGTATCTCCAAACTCCACTTCAAGATTCATCTGATCATTTGAAAGATTTGAAATCTTTGCAACATGCATTCCTCCTTCAAAATCAAAATAACCAACAGACATTTTTGTCTCAACTATTCCATCAGATATTACATTACGATTTTCATCTAAAATCTGCACAAATACCCCAATTCCTGCAAATTCGGGCATGAAAATCTTGTAATATCCAATATCATTTCCTTCAAGATACATTTCAATTTCTTCCGAATCAGAAGACTTTATTGAAAATTTTTCGGATATCTTATCTCCTTGATAGAAAACAACTGACAGCCAAATCATTCCTAATACAGTCAATCCAATGCCTATTTTGAACAGCGAGGGTCTCAAATCACATTTCCTTGGAAATTATTTACATAATAAGATAATCTAAAGGGCTCGGAGGGCTTCGATCCCTCGACCTAGCGGTTCGAAGCCGCTCGCACTATCCAGACTGTGCAACGAGTCCAAACAATTAAGAATTTAACAGGCCTAAATATCTGTCTAGACACTTTGAAGGTTTCTAAAAAAGTGGCAGGTGTGGAATATGCAATCAGAGATATTGTACTTGCTGCAAGAAAGGTAGAACAACGCGGAATTAAAGTTGACTATCTCAACATAGGTGATCCGGTACAGTTTGGTTTTCAACCACCTGATAATGTTAAAGAGGCTTTGATCAATGCAGTAAAACAAGGAAACAATTTCTACTCTTCCTCTGAAGGACTTCCTGAACTGAGAGAAGAAATTGCAAAAAAAGAAAACGCAAAAGGGCTTTCAATTACATCAGATGACATTCTGATTACAAACGGAGTTTCAGAAGGACTGGATATGGTCATCTCATCAATAGTAGAAGAAGGCGATGAAGTTCTTTTACCTGGCCCTTATTACCCTCCATACGCCTCATATGTTAGATTGCACGGAGGAGTGCCAGTTGAATTTGCAGTAGATTTGATAAATTCTACTCCTGACATTGAAGATATTAAATCAAAAATTACCTCAAAGACTGTTGCTATTTGTTTGATTAGTCCAAACAACCCAACTGGTGTTGTATTTAACGAATCATCTTTAAGACAACTAGTTGAGATTGCCAATCAACACAATCTCTACATTATCTGTGATGAAATATACGATCAAATTGTTTTTGATGAAAAGTTTGTAGGTATTGGAAAGGTTGCAGGGGATTCCCCCGTAATTATTCTCAACGGATTCTCCAAAGTACATTTAATGTCTGGTTGGAGAATCGGTTACATTGCTTTTAATCAATCACCTAAATTAGAAGCATTGCGTGAAAATCTTCCAAAACTAGCACGAGTCAGAATTGCTACAAATTTGCCAGTTCAATATGCTGCTTTGGAATCATTACGAGGACCTCAAGGTTACATTGCTAATTTTGTTTCAGAGTGTAAAAAACGACGTGATCTTGTAGTTAAAAGACTTAATTCAATTTCAGGCTTGTCTTGCTCAAATCCAAAAGGTTCGTTTTACGCTTTTCCTAAAATTGAGAATAACAAATATGAAACCGATAAAGAGTTTGTAACAAATCTTTTAGAATCTCAAGGGGTGTTAACCGTACATGGTTCTGGTTTTGGAGAAAAATATGGAAGCGGGTACTTTAGATTGGTATATCTTCCAAGTATAGAGGTATTAGATTCAGCAATGACTAAGATTGAAAAATTTGTATCTCAGTAACTCCAATTTGAAAACTTTTCAGGAACAATTTCAATAACACAATCTGTATCTGCTAATAACTCAATGGCTGATTTATTTTTCATATCTTTAAAATACCGTAAAAGTATCTTGGTCGCTATCTTTTTCACTTTGGCTTTATTTAAAATAAGATTTGCTTTTCCCTTGCCCATCACACCAAAAATATTTGGAGCATTAATTCCCACATCAACACAAAATGCTACATCCTTATTTTTTTTTAGATTATTTGCTTTTTGTGTTCGTGTGTTGGTTCCAATATAGATTTTTTTTGAACTGTAAATATACCAAACCGGAACAATATGCGGTGTATTTTTTTTATCTAAGGTTACTAATCTCAAAATTTTTTGAGATTTTAAAAATTCATCTCTTTTGTTCATTTTTTCTAAATCCCAACACTACAATAAAAATACCAACGCAAATAGTTACCACTGAGACTTTTTCACTATTAATTTCAGAATTGAATAAAAATTGTAAAACAAAATCCTCAGTCCAAATAATTAGTTGTCTGGCTAATGCAATAACCCCTATAACAACAAACAAAACTCCAAAGGCTGTAGTGGGATTTCTTCCGCGGCGATAGTAATTAGAACTCATTTAGGTTGGCTTAAACTATTTTGATACCAGGATTCTTGATTTTGTTTTGAATCATGGCATTTAGTAATAAGGGAGTTGAAATTTCAGCCATATAGGACAATTCTCCTGGTCCCAAGTAAATTGGTCGCAATCCTGCAATTTCATTTATCAATCCATTTACAACCTCTACAGATTCTTTGTCATCTCCACAAACAAAAATATCGTAATCAAGTTCCAATTTTGGATTTATCAATTTTTTTTCAGAGATTACATGAAATGCAGATACTAATTTTGATTTGTTTTTGAGATATTTTGAAACAAGCTGATACGAAAATGGTTTGTTTTCTTTGATTGGAATAAATTCAAAACCTACATCTGTTTTTACCATTGGAACAATTGGTGATACAACAACGCAACTATCTTTAATTTCAGGCAAAATCACAGAGCATAGTGAATCAATGTTTTCATATGGAATTGATAAAACTAAAACATCACTTTCTTTTGCAACTGAGAGATTATCATTTCCAGTAATTGATCCATTAATTTCTCCAAAAGATTCTTTTGCAAGATTTGTATATTCTTCAGCCGAACTTGATGCCCTGGATGCATCTCTGGAGCCAACTATCACATCATTGTTTTTAGACCATCTTAATGCAAAACCTTTCCCCATGCCACCGGTACCTCCAATAATTCCAACTTTCATGATATTCATCTGATAATGTTATTATTATCTCTATTTGAAGTTCGATCTACTTGGGCTCAATTATTTTTCTAAGACATGGACAAGCAAAAAACAATACCGAAAGAATATTGGCTGGACGAACTCCTGGCATACCCCTAACTGAAAAGGGAATTGACCAAGCAAAAAAAGCTGCTAAATTCTTAGAAGATATGAACATCTCTGCAATTTATTCAAGTCCTATTCAAAGAGCAAAAAACACTGCAGAAATTGTAGGCAAACACAACTCTATTGATGTAAAAATTGATGATCGATTAATTGAACTTGACATGGGAAAATTTACAGGAGTGCCTTATGATGAAATTTTTTCTAGTCATGGTAATGTTTTCATGAAATTCTACAAAGGCGAACTTGAAATTGCACACAATGGAGTTGAAACTTTTGCAGATGTAAAAAAAAGAGTATTAGGAATAGTCGATCACGTAATTGAAAATCATCCTGATGAAAATGTCGTTCTAGTTACTCATATGGATCCGATCAAAGCTATGCTCTCTACTGTAGTCTCCCTTTCTCCTGAGAATCTATTTGAATTAATCATTGCAAATGCATCACTTAACATATTTAGAGAATACAAACGCAAGTTTTCAATTTCTGGAATAAATGTAATGCATCCAACTAGATTCCATCAGGATTTCTAAATAATAATCTTGAAAACCCTTAAATAGAAATTATAGGCCACGTCAGTCACCGATAATGAAGAATTTACTTGGTCTGTTCTTAGTATTGGCAATTTTAGTTATTATTCCCACCGTAGATCACGTTTTTGCAGCTCCGGATGAGCCTGGAGAATATATTGATCGTCGAGTTTTGATTTGGAATCTTTTTTTTAGAATGATGGTAGCAGCATTTACTGTTGGTGCAGTTGTTTCAGGAACTATGATTTGGATTTGTTGGAGATTTAGAGAATCTCATCCAAATGCAACTCCAACTGAGTATGAAAAATCCGGTGCAGAGGTAGGTCCTGCATAAATGGGACATCACTCTAATTGGCCTGAGTGGATTTATGTTGGAGTTATTATTGCTTTGATGGTTTGGGTTGGAGCAGAAGCTTGGAATGTTGAGAGGCTAGTAGAGCATGTGCCAGCTGATGCTGAGACTATAATTGTAACTGGACAACAATGGTTCTGGTCATTTGAACATGAAGATGGAAGAAAAGAAGTTGGGACTTTGCATGTTGAAGCTGGTAAGGCTTACAAATTTGATATAGTATCTACAGATGTTAATCACTCTTTTAACATCCATGATTATGTTGTTTTAATGGATGCAGTTCCAGGAAGAGTAAACACAGTTTGGTTTGCACCAGATAAAGCAGGTGAACATGATATCCAATGTAGAGAATACTGTGGATTAATTCACTATAACATGCGAGGAAAATTAGTTGTAGAGGAGCCATCAACATGATGCTAAGGCTTTTATCCAAAACTCAATCGGTGATAAATGAGGTGGACAACTAATGGTTCTAGAACTACAAAAACCACGACCAGTATGGCAAATAATGTTTTCAACCCATCATACTGATGTAGGTTTACTGTATCTTATCTCATCGATTGCATTTTTGTTTATGGGCGGTGCACTTGCACTTCTTATTAGAGCAGAATTATTCTTACCAGAGGCGCAATTAATTGCAGATGCTATGACCTTTAACCGAATCTTTACAGTCCATGGAACAACCTTGATCTTTTTGTTCTTACTTCCAAGTGCATCAGCAGTTGGTAACTATTTTGTTCCAATTATGGTAAGATACAAGGATATGGCCTATCCAAAACTCAACGCAATTGCATTTTGGATGATTCCTCCAGGGGCTGCATTAATTTGGCTAGGATTTGCAGACTTTACTTGGTATGCAACTCCTCCTTATTCTATCATTAGCGCACCAGGTCCAGCAGCTGATATGTGGATTTTTGGACTGAAAATTTTGGGAATATCATCAGTTCTTGGAGCAATCAACTTTGTAGTAACAATTCTAAAATGTAAACACCCAGATATGTCAATTGGACAGGTTCCTTTGTTGGCTTGGGCATTTTTATCCTCATCATTAATAGTTCTAGTTGCAATTCCAACATTTGCAGCAGCACTCTTGATGTTGCTTACTGATAGACTAGGTGTAACTGGGTTCTTCAATCCTGCAATGGGTGGTGATCCGATAGCCTATGCACATCTGTTTTGGTTTACATTCCATCCTGAAGTCTATGTTTTGGTAATTCCAGCAATTGGAATGATGTATGAAATCATTCCAAGATTTTCAAGAAAACCAATTTTCAGCAAGTCCTCTGGAATCTTTGCATTTGTTTTGTTATCTATTGTCAGTTTTTCATCTTGGGCACACCACATGTATGCTACAGGAATGTCATTCACTGAAAAAACAGTATTCATGCTTGGAACCTTGGCTGCTGTACCTGCATCAGGAATGCACGTATTCAATTTTGTTGCAACCATGTGGAATGGCAGAATAAAATTCCTTACACCAATGATGTGGGCCATCGGAGGTATTGCATTATTCTTCTCTGCAGGTGCAGGAGGGGTTGCAAATGCGGCGATGCCATTGGACTTTACAACTCATGATACGTATTGGGTGGTTGGTCACTTTCACCTGTTTGTGATGGGCACAATTGCATTTGGAACCATCGGATTCATCTACTACATGTTCCCCTATGTAACTGGAAGAATGTACAATGAAACTATGGGTAAAGTTCATTTCATTTTATCTTTTGTAGGAACAGTTTTGGTATTCTTTACGCAGCATGTTCTTGGACTCTATGGTATGCCACGTAGAATATTTGATTATCCAGCAATTCCTGAATGGATTGCAATGAACCAAATTGCAACAGTAGGTGCAATGATTATTGGTGTAAGTATGGTTATTTTCTTGATAAATCTCATTCACAGCTCTGCAAAAGGAAAGCCTGCAGACATTCATGACCCATTTGGACTTGGAGGCAAATATTACTATCCATTTGAATCCAAGAACCCACACCACTAGGAGAAATTGAGAAATGACTGAAAATGAACATGTAATTTTGACCTCTCCTGCAAGAACAGGAAAAATGATGATAATTATGTTAGGTATCTGTATTGTTGGCGGAGCAATATTCTTTGGAATGTGGGATTATTGGATTTCACAACCTCCACCTGTTGTTGCAATGATGAGTGGTGCTGATGATCATGGAGGAGCTCCTGCAGTTGCAACTGGAAAAACAATTACACAGGATTTGAAATTTGTTCAAACTCCAGATGGGTTTACGGATTTGGCTTTTAATGCACTGACGGGAGAACCTGGACACAACCCAACAATTAATGCAGCAGTTGGAGATAAAATAATTTTCAATGTGTCAAACCAAGATGGAGGTTTCCATGCATTTGGTGTAACTGCTGATGCAGAGGGATTTTCAGGAATTGTACCTGGAAGTGAGGTAGCTTCTGCTACTGCTCCATTACAAAAAGGAGAATCTGAAACATCTGAATTTGTTCCAGCAGAAGAAGGAACATACTATTACATTTGTACAGTCCCAGGACATAGAGAATTAGGAATGGTTGGAGAAATTATTGTTGGCCCATCAGAGGGCCCTGCAGAGGCAGCAGCTCCTACTGGAGTAAGTCATGATTTCACCTTAAACTTTGTAGAATCTGAAGACGGCTTTAGCGATTTAGCATTTAATGCACTAACTGGAGAAGAAGGTCATAATCCAGACTTGGTTGTTAATTCAGGTGATGAAGTTACAATTACTGCAGCAAACGCCGGAAAAGGATTTCATGCATTTGGAGTAGTGGCAGCTCCTGATGATTTTAATAATGCTCTATGGGGCTCTGAAATTGCATCATCATCAGCTCCCCTAAAAGCAGGAGAGTCGGGAACAACCACATTTACAGCAGGTGCCCCAGGAACATACTATTACATTTGTACTGTTCCAGGACATGCATCACTTGGAATGCAGGGATCATTTATCGTAGAATAAAATTGGCCATCCAATATCTTGCATTATCAACACTAATTGTATTATACTCGCTGATGTTTGTAGGTGGATATATATCCGCTGCGGGACTTGGATTAACCTGTCCTGAATGGCCACTTTGTCCTAATGGTATTTTTCCAAATGAAGAATATTTCATAGAATGGGTTCATAGACTAGTAGCTGCAACTACAGGGACTCTAGTTATTGCAACATCAGTTGCAAGTTGGATTAATAAAAATGCTGGAAGAAAAATAAAATTTACAAGTACTTTTGCTGCTGCACTTGTTGTTACCCAAATTACACTAGGTGCACTAGTAATTGATCTAAAGCTTCATGCAGTTCTAGTTGCCATTCATTTAGGAGTTGGGATTCTTTTATTTGCAATGGTGCTACTTACTACTTTGTTTGCATTTAAGATTACCAAGCCAAGAATCGAAACTAAGACCTAATTTTGAATTTTAAAATCTCTGGAAAATAGATGTAAGCTACGACTATTCCAAGCATTAAAGCACCTATTGTAATTGCTATGAAAAAGATATAGCCAAAGGGATTCTGGGTTCCCATGTTAAACGTATACGTTAGAACACCTGATGTTCCTTCCATATCATACAAGTCAATTCTGACTATATGATTTCCAGAATTTTCCCAGACATGGTCCATTTCTACGTGAGCTCCTTCGTATGATTTTGGAGGAATAGCATCAATTTGTTGTCCATTATAAAAAATTCTAGCACCTAATGTAAAGCGGTCAACTTCCTCAAAGTCCACATCAGTAACTCTAAACAAAATTTGTGAAGTTTCACCAATTTCTGGAAATTCTGGTAACGTGGCAACTTGAACTCTGTAGCCTCCAATGGTAGATTCAGCTGAATTAAACATAGAATGCCCATATGCCTCAGAAAATATCGGCGTAATCATCAAAAATAAAAACACCGTCATCGAAATTGATCGCAAATTTACCATTCAACTAATTGATATAAGTTCATGAATAAAGGGTTAATCAATTCTGACAGGAAATTTTACAAAACCTTTAAATTCTTATTGGCAAGACATTCATTCGTTGACTATCGTAAGCAAATCTATCGATATTAAAACTCCAGT
>JAOTVS010000039.1 GCA_029863275.1 Candidatus Nitrosopumilus sp. | reverse complement strand
ATAATCTAATTTTCCTAATACTGAGAGAACCTTGGTACGTCCTTCTTTTCCAATGTATATTTTTTCACCGATTTCAAATACAGAGTTTGGAACGCCAAGAATTTCTAAAATTGTTAATCGCTCTTCACCTATGGCTGTTACAATTACCCCATCTCTTCCTTTAACAGTTGTTGATTTTCCACGTGGATTAAAATCTATAACATATGCATATTCCTCATATTTTCTAGGTGAGTGTTGCTCCTTGTACAAATTAAAACCCCACAGAAATTAAGAATGCCCCTTGATAATCTTGAGCATTTTTTCTAGGGTTTCAGCGAGGATGAGTTTTTTCCATCCGAATGTAAATGAACGTAGTTCTGCCAAACTAGTGGGTCTGATGTTGACAATTTCAACAGCTTCTTCTTCAGTCAAATCACATTCTTTCATAAGTTGTTTTTTCATTTCCTTTGCCTCCTTTGGATCAACTGTCACAAATTTTGAAACATAATCATAGGTCCAACGTTGTATTTGGTCCATTTCTTCTGGATCCACCTTTCCTAAAATTTCTTTAACTTCTGAAAGAGATACACCTTGTTTCTTTTTGATTTCTTCCATATCATACACCGAATGGTTTGATATGATCTAATCTAGTGATTAAGGTTTTTGTTTTATTGCCTAATTTTACATCAAGTGTAATTGCACGTCTTCCCACAGTAATGATATTTCCCACTTTTCCATGATATCGTCTATGTGGTAAGCCTTTGTGCTGTCTAGGATCAATGATAACAAGGGCCTGTTCACCTTCATGGTATTCTCGGAGTAAAAATGATACTCCTCTAGGGGCCTTTTTTGTCATTACTTTTCTAGATTTATGCTTAAACCCATGTGAACGCCCAGAAGATTTCTTAGTTGCCATATCTGAGTTGAATCTTCAATAACCCTATTTTAACACTTTTCTTTGATATCCCATTTATTCACCAAGAACCCAGTTAATTTGATGGTATTTCTTCAAAAGCATTGGTTTTGAGAAAAAATGAATACGCCGAAGTTACCTAAACAAATAGTTAGAGTAAAAAGTTATTGCATGTTGCATTTTTAAAATTTCATGAAATAAAATTTTTAAATTTTTTGATCTACATTTATCTAAATCAAATCAGAAATTATTTTATGGATTCAAATAATCCACAATCAAATAATGAAACAGTTGACTTGTTTAACTCTGAATCAAAAAGATTAGAAAATACCATTAGTCAATTTGTAGATAATTCTGAAGAATTAGCAATACCGAAGATAATAGAAGTATATTATCAAGTAATCAATATCAAATCGCTTATAAAATTATTAAGAACAAATTTTGAAGAAAAGAAAACCACAAAGGAAAGTGAAACCATTTTATTTAGAATACAAGAGGTAGAAAAATTTATTGATGAAAAATTTGATAGGGATTTACATCTGTTAATAATGTCAAAATTAAAAAAAGTAATTGAAAAGACTATGAAAAGACTTAAAGATACAACATCAAATCACAAAGAAAAATCTAAAGAAGAATTAGAGATTCATGCAAAAATGTATGAGAGTCTACGACAATCAATGAGTACAAAAGAGTTTGTAGAACAGTACCACAAGGAATTAAGTAATTCAACCATAGAACTATAGAAATGATATTGTGCAATGAGTTTATCAATCCCCTTTTCAATAGACTTTACATTGATTGAGGAAGTTGCTGAAAATTTAGTCCATCTAAAAAAAGAATTTTCAAATATTTATCAAGGAAATAGTCATATTCAAGAGGTAATTCCGCTCTCAAGATCTGATATTTTTCCTCTAGATGAGAAACATATAGAAATGCTTCATAATTTTGCAGAAAAAAATCCAATTTATTATAACTCTTTTGAACTTAACATTGACAATATTCCTTGCAAAGTATACGAAGGAGACATTAACGAATATTGGTTGAACAGTATTAGTCATGGTTCAAGTTATCAGCCCTTTTACCCGACATGGATACTTTCTGCTTACATTATTTCGTTGATGGCCAAAAGTCTTGAGTACAAGGAAGTTTTAGATATTGGATAAGGAGATGGAAGAATTGCCTATTGTGCAAAAATATTAGGACTGGAAACATATTCAATTGAAGTTGATGAATCACTTGTAGATTTACAAAAATTAATTACATTTTCTACTAAAATAGATTTTAATCCAAAGTGTGCTGATGCTGTAGAATTTGATTACTCAAAACTAAAATTAATTCATCCAATATTTTTTATCGGGGGTCTAGCTCAAATGGGCGGAGATGTTTTGGCCAGTAGTATTATTGAAAAACTAAATGCCATTCCTAATCTTAAAAAAAATATTGGCATGACATTTGCTGGAACTTATTCTAAAAAATATTTTCCAGGTACCACGTCTGAAAGTATGGCCGAAGGTGGATGGAAATCAATTATTGACAAAAATAACATGAAAGTAATCAAAACATTAACTTTGCCTACTGTATGGACATTTGATCAACCCATAGATACCCCATACATTTTTTCCAAATTTAATTAAATTATTTTTTGTCTAACAAAATAAAAGAGAAACTAATTCTCTATACATCTGTTAGAGCAGAATCACTAAATTCTTCATCTAGTGCCTCAGATAGAGCCAAATTCTCAGGCGTTTCAATTGTTGTTAACTCCTCTTCAGTGTTTGTTTTATCAGGCGTTTCAATTGTTGTTAGTTCCTGTCCTTCGATGTTTGTTATCTCAGGTGTTTCGATTTTTGGCTCATCCTTTTTTGTTGTCTTTTTGGTTTCTTTTTTAGATGCAGTCTTTTTGGTTTTCTTTTCTGCCTCTTCAGGATCCATCACTCCTGCTTCGCCCAAAGCAAAGATTACCTCTTCTTCTGGATGATGAGGGCTATCCACCATTCGTGCAATTCTCTTTTTACCTGATTTTTTAAAGTAGATTCTATAGGTACTTGTATGTGCAACTACATTACCACCTATTGGACGAGTTGGATCTCCAAAGAAAACATCAGGGGATGCCATGACTTGATTTGTTGCAAGTGCAGCACAGTTGTAAGTTTCTGCAATTCTAGATAATAAATGAACAAAATGATTTAGTTTTTGCTGTCTATTTGATAGTGTTCCTCGTCCCAAATATTCAGCACGGAACAATCCTACAGCAGAATCTGCAATAATTAATTTGATATTGTTCTCTTCAATTATAGGACCAACTTCTTCAAGAATCAATGTTTGATGTGCACTGTTGTATGCACGTGCAACGATAATGTTATCAAGGACTTTTTGTGGATCCATACCATTTGCATTTGCAATCGATACAATTCTTTCAGGTCGGAAAGTGTTTTCAGTATCAATGTATATTGCCCCACCTGCCAGTCCACCTTCTTCTTTTGATTTTTGGACTTGAACACACATCGTAAGACAGAGTTGTGTTTTACCACATCCAAATTCACCATAAACTTCAGTGAGTGCTTGTGTTTCAATACCACCATCAAATAATGTATCTAAACAATTAGTACCAGTTGTAATTTTACCAATATCTTGTCTTCGCTTATAAATTTCACTGGCACTTACAAAATCTTTGGAAATTAATCCACCCTCAACTAAGTGTTCACGTGCTTTATTGACAATATTTTCTGCAGTATCTTTTGCCATTCCAGTTATTTCTGAAATTTCAACTGGACCTCTAACAATGAGATCCATTATATTGTGAACACCTGCGTCGCCTAATTTTTTTGTAGATACCGGTCCTACACCTGGTAAACTATCTAATCTTAAATCTTCCATACGGTATTGTACCGTACAGTACTTTATAAGTTTGTTGTTTTACGGAATGATCGTAGTCAAACAGCTAAAACTAACGAAAAAGGTTTATCGTCTCTTTC
The DNA here is from genome assembly GCA_029863275.1 of Candidatus Nitrosopumilus sp. GTDB lineage: Archaea > Thermoproteota > Nitrososphaeria > Nitrososphaerales > Nitrosopumilaceae > Nitrosomaritimum. The sequence goes on along the minus strand of JAOTVS010000039.1, from coordinate 8,792 downwards.
TTCTTTGACCAGGTTTATTTTGTCCTGGAAAACGTCCCAAGACAAATCGTTTCTTAAAGTTGCCTTTGTTTCTAAGACTAGAATTTGTACCAGTGATCTTTCTTCCTTCTACTTTAGGAGTTTGACCTCTGACCTTACCTGCCTTTGTAAGCGAACCGTGAGTTGCCATGATTAAACATGTTATTAATGGAATTTATGTATTTGGAAATTACCAATATTTTGCCTTGACTTTATCCAAGACTAATTCGTGTTCCTTGCTTTTTCTCCTAGCATATTTTTCCATTGCACCTAACGGAACCCCTCCAAGAGTTCTTGCAATGGCATTGAAAAAGTATCTTTGCGGACCCTTAGAACCTGTTTTAGTCATGAATTTCTGAATTCCATATTTGAAATTATGTTGCCAAGTTTTGTATAATACACCCAATTGTGCAGGAGTCATTTCATTTCCAATGTTGAAGAAATCTGATTTTTCTAGCAATCCTATTGGAACAAATGTAAGAGCAGTTGTAGTAAACATCGAACTTGGTTGTTCTCGTTCTAGTTCACTAATCAGACTAATTGTCTCCCAAGAATCTTCAGGCGTTTCATCATTATCTAGACCCATAATCAAAGTAAAGGCAGGAATCCAGTAATCCTTGTTTAAGGTCTTGACTCCTTCTTTTACTACCCAATGCCATTCCTCAGGTTGATAAGGAGCAAGTTTTCGGTCAGCATATTTTTCAATTAATCGTAGGCTTCCTGTTTCAAATCCAGCTTGAACTCCAGTCATGTTATCTGGACCAGATTTTATAATTTTAGACAGATTTGGAATTAACCTTTCATCTGCAATAGCACCAGCCAAGGTACCATGTGTTGGATTTGTATGTTTAACACCGGTTGCCATGATTGCGGTAAAGAGTTCTTCTAAGGCCTCACGGTTTGGTTCCATTCCTTTTGCAGTTCTTGGATCCATTCCATAAACAAAGATATCGTCGCTATGAATCCAAGCAGATGTAGAACCACCTTTTTTCATATTCACTTCAATTTCTTTCACAACTTTTTCAGGAGGATAATATCGTAATGATCTTAAAGTTACATCACAAAATTTACAACCTCTTCCACATCCACGCATCACCTCTACCATTCCATGCATACTTGGTTCAATAATGTCTGGAATTTCTTCAAGGTCAGGTCGATCCCAGAAATTAACAAATCTTCCATGAATTTTTTTGCCATTTCTTTCAAATTCTTTAATGTTTACTTTGAAATCACTTCGTTTTCTGAAAGGATCCATGTTTTCAAAATCTCCATTAATCAGATAATTAAAAAATCGTCCTGCATGTCCGTCAATCTCTGGGGCAATTCCTCCAAGTTCTCCTTCTAAGATTGCATAAATTCCAAACTCTTCAATTTTTTCAGGATCATAATTATATTGCCAAGTACCAGATGCTCCCGAAATTACCTTTGCTTTACTTCCTGTTTTTTGTTTTGCAGCTTTAATTCTATGATGTAATTCAGTATTGTATAATTCATCATATGAAATTTGCTTTCGACCATAAGTAAAAGTCATAGTTACCGGACCCATTCCAAGCGGATCCATCTCATAAGTTCCAATCACTTCTGTATCAGGGCCTATGAATTGTTCGATATGATCTGGATGAGCCACAACTACTTCATCTCGTCTAAATCCATCCCTAAGTAATCCTGCTTCGAGTTTTCTTAATCCATAAGGAGCAAAGTTTGCAACACCATTAGTGTGAGGAATATAATTGCAGATAAAGTCAAAGAGGATTTTAGGCGTAACCTGATTTTTTAGAATTTTATACCAAAAGCTGTTTTTATCTCGATGAGGATCAATTGCAGGTGCACATCCAAAAAATGTAGCCAGAGACAGTCCACGGTATGGTGACATTAGAGTTCGATCAGCTGTTAAAACGATTTTTGGTGTTCCCATGCCCTTCACCGCAATAATTTCATGATTTACTTTAAACTTTGCTGGTTGAATTTAATATTTTTCCAAAATTCCAGCCTTGTTCCTGTAAAAATGACCAAATTCTTTGTTTGAGGAGAGATGATCTCCATCAAAAACAGTCCCATCTTTGCAAACTAAATCTTCCCCCATACAACAGCTCCCACAAATTCCTACACCACATTTCATCATTCTCTCAAGACTGGCTTGCACAAAGAATCCCTTTGAATGTGCTAGATGAACTGTCTTGTACATCATTTTTTCAGGACCACAAGTATACACTCCATCAAATTTATTTTCATTGACCAATTTTTCTACCATGTCAGTCACATATCCTTTTTCCCCATAGGATCCATCATCAGTAGTTACAATAACTCTGTAAGAATTATTTTTCAACAAATCATTGGCTAAATTTTCAAAAAAGACTTCGTTCTTTGTTTTTGCTCCAATTAGGAGAGTTACATCATCATTTGGTTTAACAAAAGTCAACAACCTCATCATTGGAACAAGACCCGTACCACCGCCCACAAGTAATAGTTTTCCTTGTTTTAAATCAAAAGAATTGCCATAAGGACCTCTTATTCCAAGTTGCTGGCCCTCCTTTAGATTAAACAGTCCAGTTGATGCAGGCCCGTGTTTTCTAACAGTAAAGGCAGCCTTTCCCCGGTCTAAAGATATCATAACACTCATTGGTAATTCATTGATTCCAGGTATCCACACCATAGCAAATTGTCCTGGCAATACATTTGACATTTCCTCATTAGAAAATATCAAAGTTCTAACAGTCGGAGTTTCATCAATTACTTTTTCAATTTTACATATTGTGGTATGATTATGATTTTTTTGCAAGTCCTACCATCTCCTCGATTCTTGAAATTCCATTTTTTTTCATGTATTGTAATATACCATCATTTATTTCCGTGAAAACATCAACCCACCTATCACCAATTGCACTTCCTATTTGAACTGCAGATGCTCCTGCCAAGAAAAATTCAACTGCATCTTCCCAACTGGAAATACCTCCACACCCTATTATGGGAATATTATATTTTGATGAAATTTCATAAACACAGCGAAGAGCGATTGGTTTGATAGGAGTACCTGAAAGTCCACCAAATTTGTTACTCAAGATAGGTCGCTTAGTATCAATATCTATGGCTATTGCTCTAATCGTGTTGATTGCAGTTATTGCGTCAATTCCAGATTCTATTGCCACTCCTACTGTATCTAAATAATTTGTTGTACCTAATCCAACCTTTGCAATTACAGGAACTTTGGTAAATTTTTTTACGGTGCTGACAATTTTTTTGACTAATTCTGGATCATCTCCAACTTCTAATCCTACTTTAGCGACATGAGGACAAGACAAATTTAATTCAAAAGCAATGACCTTACAACGGGTAAATTCTTTTAACATAAATTCAAAATCTTCAGGGATTGAACCAACTAGACTAACAATTATTGGAACCTCCCTGTTATTCTCTATCATTTTTGCAAAATTTGGAGCCCCAGGATTTGAAAGGCCAACTGCATTTAACCATCCACCCCCCTTTACACTAAAGATTGTGGGGTTCGGATATCCTTCCCATGGCTCCTTGCTAAGGGATTTGGTTACCACTGCTCCTGCTCCTGAGCGATAGAGTCTATGAAAAACATCTAAAGAAATGCCTAAAATTCCTGATGCAAGCATAGTAGGACGGTCTAGTTGAATTGGGCCTACAGAAGTTATTAAACTGGCTTCCACTTTGAATCATACTGGTGGGTTCGAATATAATAGTTGAGTAAGATCTTATCTGTTACCTTTTTTAAAGGAGACTTTGAATCAACTAGTCATGTATTCTGTAATTTTAACAGAGTTTGGAATCTCTGTTTTCAATGATGAAAAACTTGAAAAAGCGTTTCCTTTTTCAGATCCGGTAAAGGATTATCTTTCTGTTAAAAATAAAGAAAGTAAATTATACGAATTGGTTGATTTTCTAAGACCTCTGCAAAGAGGAGTTTCGATAAATGATTCAACTTTGGTAAATATTCTTAAAAAAAATTCTATTGATGCCCAATTAATGGATGAAGATGAATTGGATAACATCCAATCATCCAAACCTCAAATAATCGTAGATTCTGGTTTTGCTGAAAACATTCCGGATGTTCTAAATAAATTAAGAGAGTTTGCTATGGGATTATCATCCTCCAAGGTTACCAAAGTCTCAGAGAGTCCAGATTTACATATTATCCAAGCCATTAATTCACTTGACGAAATTGATAAAATTACAAATGCACTTAGTTCAAGATTAAGAGAATGGTATGGATTACATTTCCCAGAACTAGAAAATATAATAGATAGCATTAATGGTTATGCACAAATTGTTCTTGCAGGAAAACGTGAATCCTTAACAAGAAAAATTTTCGAGGATGCTGGATTTCCTGAATCAAAAGTTGAGATGTTGTCTTTGGTTGCATCAAAAAGTAGAGGAGGAGATATTTCAGAGAAAAATTTGGAAATTGTTCAATCTATGGCTAAACAAATGTTAGATCTTCATGAACTTAGAAGAAGTTTAGAAGCACATGTAGAATCAGAGATGGATATTGTAGCACCAAATATTTCAGCGGTACTTGGGACTGCAGTGGGCGCAAGAATTCTTGGAAGGGCAGGTAGTTTAACAAAACTTGCATCAATGCCGGCAAGTACCGTTCAGGTAATTGGAGCAGAAAAAGCATTGTTTAGAGCATTGAAAACAGGAGCTCAACCTCCAAAACATGGAATCTTATTTCAACACACTCTGGTACATGCAGCACCTAGATGGCAAAGAGGAAAAATAGCCAGGGCAATTGCAGCCAAAGCAGTAATTGCAGCGAGAGTAGATGTTTACGGTGAAGGACTAAATGAAACTCTTCTTGAAAAACTAAATGTAAGAGTAAAAGAAATCGGTAAAAAATATGAGGATGCACCAGAAAGGGAACCAAGAAGGTTTGATTCTCCTAGCCAAGACAGACGCGACTTTGATAGGAGAGGAGGGGGATTTTCTCGAAGAAATAGAGATTCTCCAAGGAGTGAAAATAGATCTAGGAGAGAAGGCAGTTCTAAACAAAATAAGAATAAAAAGAGAAAAAAGTTTGGAAGGCGATAATAAGGAATTTTTCTGGATAAAATCAGATGGTGTTCGTAAATTAGCTACTGAAAATTTGGTTTCAGGAAATCAAGTTTACAAAGAAAAATTAATTACAAAAAAAGGAATTGAGTACAGGTTATGGGAACCATTTAGAAGTAAATTAGCTGCTGCAATAATGAACGGTCTAGATATATTTCCATTTCAAAATAAATCAGCAGTGTTGAATCTGGGAGTATCTACAGGGACTACTATTAGTCATATATCAGATATTGTTGGACCAAGTGGAATTATTTTTGGTGTAGAGCATTCAAGTAGAGTTGCAAGAGATTTTTTAGATAGAGTAGCCACATATAGAAAAAATATTATACCAATTTTACAAGATGCAAGAAAACCTAAAGAGTATTTTTCTGTTTTTGGAAAAGTAGATGTAGTTTATGTAGATATTGCTCAACCAGATCAAACTGAAATTGCCATTGCAAATTGTAAAATGTATCTCAAAAATCAAGGTTATTTATTTTTGGTAATAAAAACTAGGAGCATAGACGTAACAAAACCACCCAAACAAATTATCAACGAAGAGATACAAAAGGTGAAAGAAAATTTTGAAATTTTACAAACAATTGATCTTCATCCGTATGACAAAGATCATGCCATAATAATTGCTAAATTTCAAAGATAGTTTTTATCAAGGATTTTTTTTGTAGGTTTCCAACTTTTACGCACAAAAATAGGCATAATTTTCTGTTTTTTGTAGTATTTTTTTACAAAATCAATTGTTTTTGTATCAGAGGGATATCCACTACCTAAATCATGCTCTTTTCTTAGACGAGCAATAGCCCTATCTCTAGTAACTTTGGCCAGAATCGAAGCCGCCGAAACGACGACAAATCTAGAATCAGCATGATGATAAGATTGAATTTTTTTATTATTTGACAACCTAGAAATTTCTTTTCCAAATCGTTTTGGATTTACATCACATGAATCCACAAAAGAAGTATCAGGATTTAGTTTTGTTACAACTTTGGCCATGTATTTAGCTTCGAGTTGATTCAACCCATGTTTTGCCACACTGGTGTCAATAGATTTTGGAGAGATCTTCGCAACGTAATGATTATCCACTAGACAAAGAATTTTTTTGTAGAGTTCCTCACGCCTTTTTGAAGTGAGTTTTTTTGAATCTTTAACTCCTAATGCTGAAAGTTTACGAATATTTTTTTTTTCAATAGATATCCCTGCAATAACAAGAGGACCTAACATGGAACCTCTTCCGGCATCATCAATACCACAAATTTGCACAGATTTTGTCGATATCCTCAAGTATTAAACCATTATACGTCCAAAACACCTACCATAATTGTTGGAAATCACAAAAGATTCTTTTGTAGAGATAGTAGAGGGTCAAACAAAATTAATGGTTCCAAAAAAATCTATTTCAGATAAAGTACCACCAAAAGAACCTGCGTTTTTTAATCCCAAAGCAAGTTTGAGTAGAGATTTTTCAATCATTGCATATAGTGCATTTTTGAAAAATTTTAAAGGTCCAAAAAAAATTTTGGAAGGGTTATCAGGAATTGGAGCAAGAGGATTGCGCGTAGCTAATGAATTACAAACAGATAGTGTTATCATAAATGATTTGAATCCTTCAGCTTTGGAGTTGGCAAAATATTCTGTGAAATTAAATAATTTACAAAACGTTGAATTTTATCAAGATGAGATATGTAGATTTTTTAGCAAATACTCAAAAAGAGATAATCGAGGCTCGATTGTAGATATCGACCCGTTTGGCTCTCCGTCTCAATTTTTTGATTGTGGGTTAAGAGCTACTATGCATGGGGGAATGTTATCATGCACAGCCACAGATTTGCAAGTACTAAATGGACTTTTCCAAAATGCCTGTAGAAGAAAATATGGAGGTGTGCCTATGAGAACAGAGTATGGAAATGAAATAGCCATTCGATTAATCCTTGGTTGTCTCAGAATGGTTGCCGGACGTTTGGGACTAGAAATCATACCACTTTATGTTGAAAGTAATTTCCATTATTACAGAGTATATGTTAAAGTAAACAAAAAACCTGATCAAGAAGAAAATTTAGGATATATCATTCATTGCAAAACATGTGGACACAGAAAAATAGTAAATGAAAAAATTAATTTTTGTGAATTATGTGGATCTAAAAACAACATTGCAGGAATGTTATGGATTGGTAAAATTTTTGATAAAAAATTTGTAGAACAAATGATTTCAAATATTTCAGAATTAAATGTAAATAAGATTTGCAAAAAAGATCTGACTAAATGTTTAGAAGAATCAGAAATGCCAGGAATTTATTTTACCTTAGATGAGATTGCATCCAAGATGAAATCATCTCCACCGAAACTTGTTGATGCAATTAAAAAATTGCAAGAAAACGGATTCCAGGCAAGTGTAACTGCGTTTAAGCCAACAGGGTTTAGAACAAATGCCAAAATTCAAGAAATTATTTCGGTGTTTTCTTTTTAACCCTTGTATCCTAGACAGACACAGTATAATTCGCTACTTTGTTTTCTACTTGCAGGAGGTTTGGTGAGATTTACTCTCACAAATTTTTTCTTAATAAAATCTCTAAATTCCATTGAATATTCTCCATCAAATATTTTAAAAACTGCATTTCCTTTTTGCAATAGCACTTTATCCATAATTTTTGCACAGTCATAATTTAATGAAATCTGTTTTGCATGATCAACTGACCAATTTCCAGTAACTTGTGGGGAAAGATCACAGATAACGGCGTTTACCTTTCGACCAAAGTATTCCAAAATATCATCTATAATTGATTCATCTTCGATATTACTTCGTATAATGTGTGCACCTGGAATTTCTTCAACAAATGAGAGATCAATTCCCATCACCTTCCCTTTATTTCCTGCCAGTTTGACTGCCATTTGAGTCCATCCACCAGGAGCACATCCTAAATCTAGTACGTAAAACCCAGGGCCAATAAGACGATATGATTGATTTAACTCTTTGAGTTTGTATGCAGCTCTGCTACGAAAACCTTGTTCATGAGCTAAATTTCGATAATAATCTTTTCTTGCGTCTTGTAATCTCATTTAGTTTTCGTTGGTTTTTTCATTTCGGCAAGCACCCAGTCTTCAATTAACTGACAAGTTTTAGGACTTATTTCCCCATCTAGTGAACATTTTTGTTCGACAGGACATACAAGGCAGGGGGCATTTTCAATTGATAGAGTACTAATTGGGGTTTTCTTTAAAATTAATTTGTAAGTCCAGCGACCTTTTTCTAAAAGTTTTTCACGATATATTGTTCCCATACGTTCTAATTTTAAGGCAAGACGTGAACCATCTCTACTTGTAAGTTTAAGTTTTTTCCAAAGTTCACTTTGGAACATTCCTTCAGATTCTTTTTCAGCTAAAATATCACAAACTCTAGCAGTCAATCTTTCCATGTCAACTTTTTCAATTTGGAAATTTTCAATTTCATTATCTGTTAATTGTTCTTCTAGTTCTTCCTCTAGGGTTTTTTCTTCCTCTTTTTTGATTTCTGCTAATTCTTTTTTGGTTAATTTTTTTGGTTTTACAGGTTTTTCTTCTGTTTTTTTAGTCTTTTTTGCCTTAGTTGGTTTTTCTTCTGTTTTTTTAGTAATCTTTTTTGCCTTAGTTGGTTTTTCTTCTGTTTTTTTAGTAGTCTTTTTTGCCTTAGTTGGTTTTTCTTCTGTTTTTTTAGTATTCTTTTTTGC
>JAOTVS010000038.1 GCA_029863275.1 Candidatus Nitrosopumilus sp. | reverse complement strand
CTAATTGTGACTACTCCTCCGCTTGAAGGTGGAGTATACACGGTAACAAGTAAAGTCCTTTCAAAAGTTGACGGTCATTTAGTTGGTGACGCATTTATTTTTGGTGTAGGAGATGTCACTATAGATATTCCGAGTGATGCAGAAAAATCAATCTATGAAATATTATTTTTTCCAGAAGCTGCCGCTAGATTCCCAGGACTTGTAGGACAAACTATTGTTTTAGGATCAGTTATTGCCTCTATGCTAATTTGGGGAACTCAAAATAAAAATCTGATTCGAAAAGATATTGAAAGAATAAATTCTGTTCATCATGGAAAATTCATGACCTTAACTGGTATTGGATTTATGACAGTATTTGCATCAAATATTGCAATGCTGGCAGTGCAAACCTTGCGATTAGAGGCTTCGGTCCTTGATGCAATACAAACAACATTTGGGACATCATGGCTAATCAGAATGATAATTACCGTTATCCTTTTGGTAATTTGGTTTTGGATGGATAGAAAAAAATCTACTACAAACAAGAATCAAATTCCAATACTTTTGGTATCTCTTGCCCTAATTGGGACTACAACTATGATTGGTCACGGTAGTGCTAGCGGAGAGATGGCAGCTATTGCTTTAGATTATGTACATAATTTAGTTGCAGCAATTTGGATTGGTGGAATTATTTATTTTGTATTTGCCCTACTTCCTACACTTTCAAAACTAGACAGTACTGTTAGAGAGAAAATGTCACTTGTAATGATTCCTAGATTTTCAATTGCATTTATCATTGCAATTGGAATTGTCATTATAACTGGCCCAACCTTAATGTGGATTTTAGAAGGTGATATAGGAATAATTTCTCAATCAATCTATGGAAAATTAATTGGGGCAAAAATAATCATTGCTGCAATTATGATTGGATTAGGGAGTTTTTTTCAATATAAAGTTCAAAGGTCTGGTGAAAAGGCAATTAATTCAAAATCATATTCAGTCCATAGGAGACTAAAAAGATCTTTAAAGGTTGATGCCACCTTAGGAATAATTTTGTTAGGAGTAGTTGCACTTTTGGCTAATGGAACTTTACCTGCAGGGGAAATTCAAAAGGTTGATGCACAAGAAATTTCATATGAATTTAGAACACTAGAATTTTCAGAAAGTGCAAAATATGATATAAAAATTGCACCATTTTCTAGTGGTGCTAACACCATTTTAGTAAAAATTAGTGACTTTGAGGATAACCAATTACAAGATGCAAATGAAGTTAAAGTAAAGATTTCAAATCCAGAACGAGGTATTTCACCGATTGAAATTCTTATGGATAAGACTATTTTAAGTGAAAATAAACCAGTGGAGTTTCAAGGAGAGTTGACGTTCGGATTTTCAGGACAATGGCAAATAGAAGTTGAAATTCAACGAACTCAAAATGCAAACGAATCTGTTATTTTGAATTTACTTGTTAAACCTAGATTACCGGATCTTCAAATTGAAATTTTAGAATATGATTTTCCCGAACCCACAAAAGCACTATATTCATTGTACGATGGAAAAACATCAATCTGGATTAGTGACCCAGGAGCACCACGACTTTGGCAATTTTCACTAGACACTCAAGAGTTTACCTCTCATCCCTTTGATGGAGTAGTTTCAGTGATGCTTACTAAAGATAACAAGGGGAATATTTGGTTTAATGATCCTCCTCGAAATCAAATTGGATTCATCGATACAAATAATGGAGAAATAACTACAATCACATTGCCAACAATTGCACCAACAATTGATCCAAGTAGAACAACCTTTCTTCAAGCAGACTTTGATGGAAATATTTGGATTGCAATAAACAATAAAGATAAGATTTTGAAATACATTCCAGATTCCAATTCTTTTAAAGAAATTCAATTGGCCAAAAGATCATTGCCCTTTGCATTGGCAATTGATAATGAAGGAAAAATTTGGTTTTCTGAGGCTGGAACAGGAATGATAGGATACATCAATCCAGACAATAATGAGATTACAAAATTTTCAAGAGATGAACCTTTACAGTCACCTGAGGCTTTAATCTTTGATAAAGAGGGCAACCTATGGATTGCTGAACATACTGGATTAGGAATAACCAAATTTAATCCAATTTTAGAGACATTTGAAAAAATATCAGTACCTGATAAGGAAGCACTTCCATTTGGAATGACCTTTGATAGATACGATAACATTTGGTTTGCACAGCATACGGTTGATAGTATTGCAGTATATGATCCGCAGAATAAAAATTTGATAGAAGTTCCTGTACCAACTAAAACATCATTTATACAATTCATGACCTCTGATGATAGTGACAATGTTTGGTTTGTTGAACAACAAGGAAACAAGTTAGGGATGGTAAAGATTACAGAAGTGCCGTTAGTAACTTCTCAAACACAATCAACTAGTAATATTGAATTAAAATATGCAGAGATTGCATCACCATTAATGGCAATGGGGATAGTTGCAACATCATTATTTTTTGTAAAAAGTATTAAAGACAAAAGAAGGCTAAACCTGTTAATTAATTCTTAGATAACAAACCCATGGATTTTATGGCCATCGTTGCTCCAAACAATCCGATAGATAATAAAACAATGGTCCCTGCAGGAGTAATATTAAAAATATAAGAAATAAAAATTCCTGTAACAACTGAGAATATTGAAAATGATATTGAAAGAATTGCAGTTGGTTTGAATCCCTTCCCATACATGATTGCAGTTACATTAGGGATAACAAATAATGCAGAAATTAACAATACCCCAACTAGTTGAATAGATGTAACAACAGTTAATCCAGCCATAAAGACAATTAGATAATTTATTTTTTCAACAGGAATGCCACTTACCTTGGCTTGTTCTTCGTTAAATGTAGAATAAAGTAATTGTCTATACAGCAATAAAACTACAATCAAGATGATTCCAGTTAATGACAAAATTAGAATTGTTTCATTTACACTTACTAGAAGAATACTTCCAAATAGAAAACTAAAGATATCAATAGTAAATCCCCCGGAAATTCCAACTATTACAAGCCCAACTGCAATACCTGATGATAAAAGAACTGCAATTGCTGCATCTCCAGAAATATCATATTTTTCTTTAATTTTGGTAATTATCAAACCACTAGCTAAAGAAACACCATAAGCTGTCCAAAGTGGATAAACTCCTGCCATTAATCCCAAAGCAATTCCTCCAAAAGAAGAATGAGCTATTGCATCTCCAAACAAAGAGTATCGTCTTAGAACAAGAAATAGTCCTATTACTGAGCACAAAATTGCAATAGCGACACCTGAGATAAGTGCTCGTTGCATAAAACTAAAAGTGAGAATTTCTAATGACATGTTTAATGATTATGCATGTGTTCCTGCATGGAGGCTTCAGAATATTGTTTTACAAGTTCATCATTTTCAAAAAATGCATCAGATTCACCATGAAAGAATAGAGTTCTATTAAGACATGCTACATGATTTGCTAGCTGATTTACAGCATCCAAGTCATGAGATGACCATATTATAGTAATTTTTTGTTTTGCATTTAATTCTCTAAGAATACTATAGAATAGTTCAATGCTTTGTTGATCAATTCCAGTTACTGGTTCGTCTAGAATCAAAATTTTTGGTGAATTAACAAGAGCCTTTGCAATAAAGACTCTTTGCTGTTGACCACCAGACAATTCTCCAATTCTTTTTTGACTTAATTCGTGAATCCAAAGTTGTTGTAAAATTTCATCAATTTTATCTACATTAGATTCTTGTCTTAAACTCATTTTTACGACATCATTTACTGTAGCTGGAAAATTTTTTTCAAAAATAGGTTTTTGTGGAACATATCCAATTTCTTTTAGATAATCTTTTGATTTTCTAATATCTTGTCCAAAAAATCGAATTATCCCTTTGTACTTTGTATTTAGTCCAAGCATTGCAGCAAATAGAGTACTTTTTCCTGCACCATTTGGTCCAATTATGCCTAAAAAATCGCCTTTTTCTACTGTGAAACTAACATCATCAAGAGCTTTTACATCTGGATATTGAACCGTTAGATGTTCAATTTCTGCAACACTCAACATAATGCCTCTTTGAGATTATCTAGATTTTCAGTCATCCTTGAAATATAATTTTCATTGTTAGAGATTTCTAATGGAGATAAAACAAGAATTTTTCCACCTATTTCATTTGCCACAACATTTGATATTCTAGGATCAGTTGTTTCTTCGGTAAATATAATTTCAAGTTTTAATTCTCTTGCAATGTTAATTATATTTTCCAAAGTTTTTGCTGTAGGTTCGGCATGAGGATCGTTTGAGGAAAGTATTGTATGTTGATGTAAATCATATTCATATGCAAAATATGAAAATGCATCATGAAATGCAATAAATTCTCGATTACAATTTGATAAATCATCTCTAATTTTAAAATCTAATTTCTCAAGCTCGATAATATATTCTTGAGCATTTTTCTGATAGAAATTTTGGTTTGGAGGATCTGATTTAGAAAAAGCATTTGCGATAGCTTGAACCTGAATTTTTGCAAAATTAGGATTTAGCCAAATATGAGGATCTCCCTTATTTAGAAAAGTAAACATTTTCTCATTTTGATTTTTAATAATTCCATCACTAGTATTAACTACAATTCCGCGATAGTTCATCTCGCCTAAACTTTCTACCCAATTTTCAAATCCTAATCCATTAATTATAATTAAATCAGATTTTTGCAATTCTTGTACATCTTGTATTGTTGGTTCCCAATCATGAGGCTCTACGCCTTCAGGAACTAGTAATTGTACATTGACTTTGTCCTGACCAACTTTTTGTGAAAATTCGTATAATGGATAAAACGATGTAATAGCTTGAAGTTTAGTCAGACCGTTTTTTTCTACAAATTGAAACTCTGAATCACTTGCCCATACAGAAAATGAGCTAAGAGGAATTACGATTGTAATTGCAATTATTGCAAATTTTATCTGCCTGTTCACATAAAAAATCTATTAGAATTATTAATAAATCTATAAATTCTTAATAACATTAATTGCTAAACTTATAAGATAATTAATAACATTAGGCGTATGCCCATAGTTTCAATTTCACTAAATGATGAGATACTAGCAGAGTTGGATAAACTTCAAAAATCTATGGGATTTTCTGGGAGATCAGAGGCAATAAGGGCAGGTATCAGATCGTTTGTTTCAGACGAAAAACAAAAATCAGATTTGTCTGGTAAAATACATGCAATTTTGCTTGTAGTTCACAATGATGAGTTTGATCATGTTGTTTCTGGAATTACTCATAACTTTGAGGATCTTATTACAACACATCTTCATAGTAAAATTGATTCTGAAAAATGTATGGAGTTATTTGTAATTGATGGTGATGTTGAAAAAATTTCTACAATGACAAAAGATTTTCAGATAAACAAAAACATGGATACTGTAAAGTTAGTGGCATTATAGTTATAGGTTGTTTAGATTAACCGAAAATTTCTTGGATGCAATAATTACTGATGTTATAGAAATAATGAGAATTAAAGTAATAATAGAACCAAACTCCGGTGCAACTACAATTCCAAATTCAGTTTCTTGACCAGTATTTCTAATATTTTCAAATCGAATTATGGTAGGTCCTGTTTGACTTTCTGTAAAATAATAATCTTCTGACTCTCCACCAACTTGTGCCAGCCCAGTGGTCCTATGAATTTCTTTGCCTCCTTGTAGGATTACAAAGGTATAATCTGAATTTCGTAGTGGTTGATTTGTTGCACCATCTCGAATAGTAAAGACAAATTTTGTTTTCGTATCTGGTTCAATTAAAATTGGATCCCATGATAGATTTACTAGGAAATCTTCACTTTTGGTATATGCAGTAAGAGGAAAGTCAATATCAGCAGATGTAGATAATGTAAAGATCATATTATCTGGTAAGGGTTCTTCAGAACTTTTCAATTGATTTTTTAAAAATCTTAAATGGTCCTGCAATAACACAAAATGAACTATTCTTTCGTCTTTTTCAGTATAATCATCAACAGTAATTGAAGATTGGAATAAGTCAATTCCGTTTATTTGACCAGTATATCCACCAGACAAAAATTCATCAAAGTCATTGGGAAAATGAACTTCTTCATGAACAACCGGAATATGAGACATTTGGTTTTCACTCCAATCAAATGGCATCTCAAATGTTAATTGTTTTTTTTCAGAATCATACTCAAAATTAGAAATTTTGTCAAAATATGACTTTATTTTAAAAGAAACATCCTGATTTTGAGCATCTTTTTGCCAAAATTGGGTAGTTTCTGCTACAATCAAATCTGCATTATACACTTCAGAATCTGGTATGATATTTGTAGGCTCATCTATGGTTCTTACTTCAATCTCAAAATTATAAAGACCTCCAGAATTAAAGATGGGTCCTGTGATTTCAAGTGGTTGTGATTCTGTTTCATACCATGCATCCAACAAATTGTCTTGTTTACCATGAATTGTAATTTCACCTTCTTGAGTTGGTTTTATTTTGATTGAGAGAATACCATCTGATGTAAAAAAATAATTTCTAAAAATCATTTCATTTTCATGAAATAGCCCAATGAGAAAGGTAATGTTTTTGGCATTTTTCTTGGTTTCATCTTCAGTTGCAGTAATTGTAATTTGTTTTTCATCAAAGTTATCAAATGATAGTGGGACTTCAACTGAGATGGAAATTTCTTTTCCCTGAATTTCTACTGATGAGATTGTATCAAGGCCTAATCCGTGGCCATAAACACTACTTAATGGAAATATAAAGATGATTCCAAGAAAAATAATTCCAATCTTTGATAGAGACAATATTCTTTTTGAAACCTTAGGGTTATTTTACTGTCAGTAATTTCTCAACTCTATGTATTAGGTCTTCAATAGAATTAGCCTCCAAAATTGGTTGTAGATCATTTGGATCCTGAGCACCAAGAGCAGCTAAGGAATAGACATAATCAATAGTTGGCGTATCAGTGACAAGGTAGTATTGCGTTAAAACTTGATCCAGGGCAAAAGGATCAATTATCTGTGGAAGAGCTTGATTGATGGTTTTTTTCTTCCACAAGTCAACTAGGTGCTCCCATTGATTCAATGAAATATTATCATCAATTTCAGGAATCAATTCTACTTCTGCTTGAATATACATTTTTTCGTTATTGTTGGATTTTTCATCAAGATCTGATATTGCTTGATGACCTTCAATTGAATGAGGATCGTAGTTTTCAGGCAGTTTTACGGATGGTGGAATAATTTTTTTTATCTGGAATTTACTTCTTCCCAAAGTCTGAATATGCAATTGCATGCCATCAAGTTCAATGTCTTCGCATTTGATGATTTTTGCAATTGTTCCGACTAGTTTAGGTCCATTCCAACCTTGAATTTGATTAGCTGAATCAACTAAACAGACGCCAAACTGTCCATCACCTAGCATACAGTCATCAACTAGTTGTTTGTAGCGCGGCTCGAAAATTCGAAGTGGTAATTCTTGTCTTGGAAACAAGACCAAATCTAATGGAAAAATTGGTAAAATTTTTTGTTGAGTCAAACTGTCTTTCTTGGGTTTTCTTCAAATATATGGAATACGGAAATTTAATCAATTCTCAAATTTAATCAGAATCCATTTTCGTTGAGAATTAAACCTAACAATGCAGCACGAGTGTGTTTTCCATTTTCAGCTTGTTGAAAATATTTTGCGTTTTTTGTTTTATCAATGTCGTTTGAGATTTCATCTAGTCTTGGTAGTGGATGTAAGATTATGGCGTCATCTTTCATCTTTTTTAGCAAATCAAGGCCAATTACATAACTTCCCTTTACCTTGAGATATTCTTCCTCATCAGGAAATCGTTCTTTTTGAATTCTTGTTACATAAATCACATCTAGATCTTCAATATAGTCCTCAAGGTTAGTAGATTCAGTAAAGGATAATTTTTTTCTAATTTCATAAATAGAATCTGATCGTATTCGGAGTGATTCTGGAGAAATCAAATGAACATTCACGTCATAGTTTCCAAGGCCGGATAAAAGTGAGTAGACAGTCCGACCATATTTTAAATCTCCAATAATTCCTATTTTTAATCCATCAATCTTTTTCTTTTCTTTTTTAATTGTAAACAAGTCTTGTATCGCTTGTGTCGGATGTTCCTCAGTTCCACTCCCTGCATTAATTACAGGTTTTGTTGAAATCTCAGATGCAAACCTACTAGATCCATCAAGTGGATGCCTCAAAACTAGTATGTCTGAATATATTGACATTATTTTTACTGTATCTGCAAGACTTTCACCTTTTTGGGTAGAGGATGAGGAGATATCAGAAATTCCCAATGAATTGCCTCCTATGGAGGCCATTGCAGATTCAAAACTTAGTCGAGTTCGAGTACTTGGTTCATAAAATAAGTAACTCAAAGTTTTTCCTTTACAGATTTCCCGTCGTGAGGAGGGATCCAAGTTCATTATCTTTTGGGTATAATCAAAGATCTTTTCAAATTGATCTTTATTGTAATCTTTAATCGATATGATATCCTTATTGTAGAACTCGTTCACTCTTTCAATAATATATACTGGTGACTATACAAAGTATTCTGATGCAAGAATCCGAACTGATGGTTCGCCGAATCAAGGAAGGGACAGTAATTGACCACATTGATGAGGGAAAAGGTCTTCAAGTCTTAGGAGCCCTTCAAATTGATGGCAGAGATGGGAGTCTCATTACTATTGCATTAAATGTACCAAGTGGAAAATTTAAGAAAAAAGATATTATCAAAGTTGAAAACAAATTTCTTGCCGATGATGACACGAACAAATTGGCAGTGATTGCTCCCAAGGCATCGATAAATATTATCAAAAATTACAAGTTGATAGAAAAAAGAAGAGTTTCACTTCCAAATGAGATTGATAGGATTTTCCGTTGTTCTAATCCTGATTGTATAACCAATAGTCATGAACATATAGAATCTGTTATGGATGTGATGGATAAAGAAGGGAGAGTTCTCAAGTGTAGATATTGTGGACGAGTACTTGATGTAAATCAATTAAAATATAATTAAAAAAGTTTTTAAAAATTTTAAAAAAAAGTTTACTATTGGGTCTATTGTCCCAAGATGATAAACATCATAACTATACCGTAGATAGCGATTGATTCTACCATACCTACGAAGATGAATACTTTTGACTGTAATGCTGGGTTTTCACTAATTACTGCAAGACCTGCTGCACCTACTTGACCTAAACCGAGACCGGCTCCAAAAGCTGCCAAACCAAATGCTAAACCTGCACCTAAAAGTTTCATGCCAGCAGCATCAGATGCTCCAGATTCTTGAGCATAAGCAGTACCAGTAAATCCTAATGCTGAAATTACGATTGTTGCCAAAAGTGCTAATACAATAGGTTTCATGTACGATTTAGCCCCTTCCGTTCCATATTTAAATCATGAGAATTTTTTTGGATCAAATTTGATCAAGTGTCTTTCTTTTGAAAGATTGAAGTTCATCTTTAATAGATTGGGAAGATTTTTTGTGATCTTGTTCTAATGATTTTTTTGAATCTTCAATTAATTTTTTAATTTCTTCTTTTGCCATTTTTATCTACTTTCCATCTTTGCTTTGACTTTTTTTAACTTTGCGAAATCTTCTCTTTCTCTTTCTTCTAGTGTTGCTAAAATAAATCGAATTTTTTCCTTATACTGGGGGATAATTACATTTTCCAATGCGTTTAGCAACTTTTGGGTTTTTTCCAATGCTTTAGCAAGACTGAAGATGGAATTTTCATACTCTGCTGCTTTGCAGATTTTTGGAAGTAATTCTTTAATCTGTTTTGCTGCCCTGTCTATTGAAGAGTTTGTGTCTGCAAATCCATAAGGCATTGATTTGGTATCTTTTTCAGTTACGGTAAGGGCAGGAATTTTTACATCCACAACTCTTCTAGTATGGACTTCCACTTCCATTACTGGTGGGGTTGATTCAGCTACAGAATCAACTGTGCCTGTTCCTAATGCAAGATATGCTTCATTGACTGATTTGTAAATGTCTTGTAATGGATCCCAAATTCCTCCTCTTGCCTTGGAGGCTTCTTGAATCATTTCTTCTATGTTTTTTAGTAAAACTTTACGTTTATCATCTAGGATTTTCTGAACCATTGTTGCAACTTGGCTTGATTTTTTGTATTTGAGAAGTTCAATTTTCGTCGCAGCTACATTCTGTCCAAATGACATTTTGCTACTTTTCCTGATAATATTGATCTACGTACTTGTCTTTGATTTTTGTAATTTCATTCTTTGGAAGTTTAGAAACTATCTTCCATAAAATACTAAGAGTTTCTTCAATAGTTCTATTTTCATCTGTTGCTTGGGTTAGGAACTCTTTTTCAAAGGTATCTCCCACATCCATGTACTTCAAATCAATTTCAGTTAATCCTGCTTTACCTACAATTCCTGCAAGTGCTCGTACTTCTTGTGCCCTAGAATATGCATCATAAACTTGATTCGAAACTTCGCCATGATCTGCTCTTGTACTTCCCTCACCAATTCCGTCTTTCATCAATCGACTAAGGCTCATCAAGATGTTTACGGGAGGATAAACTCCTTGCCTGAATAAATCTCTACCAAGTACGACTTGACCTTCTGTGATATATCCTGTAAGATCTGGAATAGGGTGAGTAATATCATCTGAAGGCATTGATAAAATTGGAACTTGTGTAACGCTGCCTTTTCTTCCATTTAGTTTTCCAGCTCTTTCATAAATTGTTGACAAGTCAGTGTAAAGATAACCAGGATACCCTTTTCGTCCTGGTACCTCTTCTCTTGCGGCACTAATTTCCCTTAATGCTTCAGCGTAGTTTGTCATATCAGTTAGAATTACCAAAACATGCATTCCTAATTCAAATGCCAAATACTCCGCGACAGTTAATGCAACACGTGGAGTAATAATCCTCTCAATGGCAGGATCATCTGCAGTGTTTAAGAAAAGAACACTTCGTTTTAATGCGCCAGATTCTTCAAGACTTCTTCTAAAATATTCTGCCTCACTATATTGCACACCGATAGCCGCAAATACCACTGCAAAGTCATCTTGAGTTCCAACCACACTTGCTTGTCTTGCAATTTGCGCTGCCACAAGATTATGCGACATTCCAGAACCTGAAAATATTGGCAGTTTTTGTCCTCTAACCAGAGTAATCATTCCATCTATGACTGAAATACCAGTTTGAATGAAGTCTTTTGGATATTCTCTTTGTTCAGGATTCATGGGTTCACCATTAATGTCAATAAATTTATCTGCAATAGGATCTGGTAGTCCATCTTTTGGTCTACCTAAACCATCAAAAACTCTTCCTAGTACCTCTTTTGATACTGGCATCTCCATGAGTTTTCCAACAAACTTGGCATTAGTACCAGATATTGATAATCCAGTTGTTCCTTCAAATACTTGAACTATAGCTTTTCCGTTTCCTACTTCAAGAACTTTGCCTAATCTTCTTTCTCCATCATTTGTTTCAATCTCTACTAGTTCATCAAATGCTGCATTTGAAACATCATCAACTACTACTAGTGGTCCTTTAATTTCTGCAATCTTACTGTACTGAACTCCACCTTCATTCAATTTTGAACTTTCACTCCTGTAATGCTTTTAAATTGTTCTTGCATGTCGACATCTAACTGATCAAGTTTTGGCATCTCATCATCTTTGATATCCATCCTTGCCTTTAGAATTGAACTTATAACTGACATTGCTCTAATATCAGATAATTCTGCTCCTTCTTTGAGGGCTTGTTGTCCTCTCCTGTAGAATTCTACAAGAAGTTTTAGTAATTTGTATTGTTTTTCAGGACTGCAATATGTATCAACATCATCAAATGAGTTTTGTTGTAACAACCCAATCTTTATCATTCTTGCAACTTCGAGAATTAATTTTTCTTCATCAGGTAGTGCTTCTGGACCTAAGAGTCTTACAATTTCTTTTAGTGTATCTTCTCTTTGCAAAACACCATATGCTTCACTTCGAAGACTAAGCCAATCCTCATTGATGTTTTCACCCCACCATTTGGCAATATCTGCCAAATAACCAGAATAGCTGTTCATCCAATTAATTGATGGGTAATGTCTAGAGTATGCAAGTTTGGCATCCAATGCCCAAAAAGTTTTGATAAATCTCATTGTGTGTGTAGTTACTGGTTCAGTAAAGTCACCACCTGATGGAGATACTGCGCCAACTAAGGTTACTGATCCATCACGGTCTGGACTGCCAGAGGCTCTCACACGCCCTGCTCTTTCATAAAATTCTGCTAATCTTGATGCAAGATATGATGGATAACCTTCTTCAGCAGGCATCTCCTCTAAACGTCCACTCATCTCTCTTAGTGATTCTGCCCATCTACTAGTTGAATCAGCCACAAGTACAACGTCTTTACCCATATCCCTGTAATATTCAGCAATTGTTACACCAGTGTAGATACTAGCCTCTCTTGCTGCCACTGGCATGTTACTAGTATTTGCAACCAAAACAGTTCTATCCATTAGTGGTTTTCCAGTTCTTGGATCTTTGAGTTCTGGAAATTCAACAAGAACTTCGGTCATTTCATTTCCTCTCTCACCGCATCCGATGTAAACAACAACTTGAGAATCAGCCCACTTTGCAATTTGGTGTAGAGTTACCGTTTTTCCAGTTCCAAAAGCACCGGGTATTGAACCTGTCCCACCTTTGGCAATTGGGAAGAATGTATCAATAACACGTTGTCCTGTTAAAAGAGGAACAGTAGGGTCGTATCGTTTTAAGAATGGACGTGGTTTTCTAACAGGCCATTTGTGATACATCTTAAGAGGAATAGTTTGACCATCTTTTTCAGTTACTGCCATTTCAGTT
>JAOTVS010000037.1 GCA_029863275.1 Candidatus Nitrosopumilus sp. | reverse complement strand
CAAGAGCTGGATTAATTCAGACTACCTTCAAAGAAGAAGTAGAAACTGATTGGTTTGGTGAGCAAGCTGATTTGTGTGGTGGTTCTGCCTCTATGGTAAAAGCTGCATTTGAAACATTAGTCGAAGCAGGTTATCAACCAGAAATTGCGTACTTTGAGGTTCTACATGAACTAAAATTGATTGTAGATATGATTCAAAGGTACGGCATTAATGGAATGTGGAGACGTGTAAGTGAAACTGCAAGATATGGTGGTTTAACTCGTGGTCCAATGGTAATGACTGGGGAAACAAAAGAGAACATGAAAAAAGTTCTAACTATGATTCAAGATGGTACATTTAACAATGAATGGATTAGCGAATATCAAAAAAGTGGTCAAGATTCCTTTGCAAAATACATGAAAGAAACAGAAGAACATCAAATAGAAAAGGTTGGCAAAGAAATGCGCAAAATGATGTGGCCTGATTCCACTGAATAATTTTTTTAAATTTTTCTTAGTTTGGATACGCCAAGTGTAATGTGATCAATTATGGTAGGTAATGGTGTTCCAGGACCAAATACATGGTCTATTCCATTTTTAATAAGTTCTTCATGGTCCACATCAGGAATTACTCCTCCTCCAACTATTAGAACATCTGTAATCCCTTTCTTTTTCACTGCTTTGACTACTCTTGGAAAAAGTGTTCCATGTGCTCCATTTAACAAACTCATAGCAATTGCATCAACGTCTTCATCTTCTGCAATCTGTGCAATTCGTTCAGGAGTCGCAAATAGTCCAGAGTAAATTACTTCCATTCCTGCATCTCTAAACGCTCTGCATAATACCAGAGCACCTCTATCATGTCCGTCTAAACCAAGTTTTGCTACAAGAATTTTGATGCTTCGGGATGCAGTCTTTTGTTTCATTTTATCTATCGTTATTAGGTATGACATGACATGTTTATTTGATTTTCGACAAGACAAAATAATTAGATTTAGGCAATTATTGAATAAAATATCTAAGGCTATTCAAGACTTTTTCGTGTTTTTTACCGTGTTTATTATTGTGGCTAGACCTTAAAATGAAAACATTCTTCTCTTTATTTTAGATACAGCGCAAATTTCCAACAGTTTAAGTACGCCACGATTTTATTGAATTTCAGAAAGATATGCCTTTTGAAAGAGAAAGAGAAATGTTTACAGCTACCTGTGGTGACTGTGGAAATGAATGTCAAATACCATTCAAACCAAAAGAAGACAGACCTGTTTATTGCAGAGAATGCTTCCAAAATCATAAACCAGCAAGATCTGAATCAAGATATGGTGGAAGGTCCAATTACGGAAGAAATGACAGAGGTTCAAGGTTTAACAGAGATGATAGACCTAGAGAAATGCATACTGCAACCTGTGGTGACTGTGGAAATGAATGTCAAATACCATTCAAACCAAAAGAAGACAGACCTGTTTATTGCAGAGAATGCTTCCAAAATCACAAAAATTAACAAGTCTGTTTTGAGTAGTCCTCAAAACTAGATAATTTTATCAAAACAAAGATTTAGTATCTTTGATATCTTACAAAATTTATGAGTGATATACCGTCAAGAGCAAAAATAAAGGTCGGATTAAATGTGCAAATAATACAAAAACAAGATCAACGTTCAGGAAATTTAACTGAAGGTGCAGTTAAACGAATTCTTACTTCAAGTAGTTTTCATCCCCATGGGATCAAAGTTGAATTGGATAGTGGTAAAATAGGACGCGTTCAAAATATAATACAATAATAACAATACAAATCAATTGGACAAGCAATGGTTAAGAGTAAAAAATGGTCGAAGTAAGGGTTGCAAGGATTGCATAAATCACAGGTGCATTCCCAAAAGCTGTAACTGCGATTGCCATAAATAATCCTAAAGATTTTTTAAAAATTAAATTTCCCAATCTGTATTTCAAATTAATTTATTGACAACACCCACAATTTTTATGTCCTATATGAGCACAGTTATGACACTCACAGTTTTTAGAATCTAGGTTTCCAATGGATTCATTTTGTATTTTTTTGCTTGTCAACTATTACACAATAAATTCTAACCAATAATTCTTTTTTGGATGTAGAGCCCATTTCAAAAAAAGGTACTTAAAGCCTAACTAAATTACTTGATTTGTGGACATTAATCCCATACACTATGAATTAATTTTTGAACCAGATCTTAAAAAATTCACATTTAATGGAAAAGAGATCATCTATGTTGATTGCAAAAAAGCCACTAAAAAAATACTACTCAATTGCGCTGAAATTAAAATAAAGTCAAGTCTAGTAAAATCTAAAGGAAAAATCATCACCTCAAAGGTAAAAACAAACAAGGAAAAAGAAGAAATTGAAATTATCCTTAATGAAAAAATCAAAGGATCAGCATTAATTAGTCTTGAATTTCAGGGAATTTTAAACGATAGACTATTGGGGTTTTATCGGAGTCAATACCAACAGAATGGGAAAACAAAATATCTAGCAACTACTCAATTCGAGGCTGCAGATGCAAGACGTGCATTTCCATGTTGGGATGAACCAAAGGCAAAAGCTACATTTGACATTTCGATAATTGCCGATAACAAATTCTCTGCAATCTCAAACATGCCAATAAAATCAAAAACAAAGACAGGCAATAAGACATTATACAAATTTGCAAAAACCCCTATTATGTCAACTTATCTGATTTACCTTGGAGTTGGAGAATTTGAATATCTGGTAGGAAAAATAGGCAAAACACAAATTCGTGTCATTACAACAAAAGGGAACAAATCAAAAGGAAAGTTTTCCCTTGAATTGGGTAAAAAACTACTTGTGGCCTATGAAAAATATTTTGGAATAAAGTACCCATTACCTAAACTTGATCTAATTGCAGTCCCTGATTTTGCAGCAGGTGCAATGGAGAATTGGGGGGCGATTACTTTCCGAGAAACTATTTTGCTTTATGATCAAAAAACTTCCTCAACAAGAACCAAACAATTCATTGCCGAAGTAATTTCTCATGAAATAGCTCACCAATGGTTTGGCAATCTAGTTACAATGGAATGGTGGAATGATCTTTGGCTTAATGAAAGCTTTGCAACATATATGGCAACAAAATTTGTGGATAAATTCTATCCAGAATGGGATTTGTGGAACCAATTTGTCGAGGATGCAATGAATGTGGCAATGGGGCTTGATTCGCTCAAAACAACTCACCCCATTGACGTTAAAGTAAACTCGCCTTCCGAAATACGAGAAATTTTTGATGCAATTTCCTACGATAAGGGTGGCTGCATTTTACGAATGCTCGAGGATTATGTGGGAGAGCCCAATTTCAGAAAAGGTTTGATGAATTATCTTAAAGAATTCAAATACAAAAATGCCAAGGGTCAGGATCTATGGAATGCTATTGGAAAGGCATCAAAAATGCCTGTTAGCTCCATGGTTAATAGTTGGCTTAAACAACCAGGATATCCACTCGTAGAAATCAATCAAGAAAATGGTAATTTACTTCTCAAACAAAGTCGTTTTTTGTTAGAGCCTGACAAAAAATCAAACAGAGGCCTTTGGGAAATACCTCTATCTATAGGGTTTGAAGACAAACCTTTCAAAAAATTATTTAAAACAAAATCCCTGAAAATCAAGTCTCCAAAATCTGTAGGATTTGTGGCAAATTTTGGAAGGAAGGGCTTCTATCGGGTAAAGTATGATGAAGGAATTTTACTGGATCAAAAAATGCTAGTAGATCAAAAAAGTATCCATCCAATTGATAGATGGGCAATACAAAATGACTTGTATTCACTATGTATATCAGGAAATGAACAAGTAAGAAATTATCTAGATTTTTCAGATGCCTATTATGAAGAAGATAGTTATCTTGCATCCATTAATGTTGCTCATAATTTAGCATCGCTTTATTTTCGCTCTTTTGATGAACCATTCTCTGAAGAGATTAGAGACTATGCTGTTAATTATTTTAGAAAAATTCTTTTTGACTTGGGTTGGGAACCAAAAAAATCTGATAAACATACTGATGCTTTACTTCGTTCATTTGTAATTTCTGCGTTGGGAAAAATGAATGACGATGAGGTCGCACAAGAGGCAAAGAAAAGATATACTAAATTTTTAAAAAATCCAAAATCCTTATCTCCTGATTTGATAGAACCTGTCTGTTTAATTGCTGCTTGGAATGGAAATCAAAGAATCCATAATGAACTTGTAAAGTTGTATAAAAACAGCAAAACTATGGAGGAAAAACTCCGATTTCTTGGGGCCTTGTGTGGTTTTAAAGATAAGAAACTTCTTAAAAAATCACTTGATTTTTCTCAGACACCAAACGTACGATCACAAAATATGCAACTCCCAATTATGAAAGTAGCTGCAAATCCTTATGGGAAAAAGATTTTGTGGCCATGGCTTAAAACAAACTGGAAAAAAATAAACAAAAAAGTTGGACATGGAAATCCTTTGTTCAATAGAATTGTAGCAAGCATCTCATCAGTTGCTGATGATTCTATGGAAAAGGAGATCAAACTATTCTTCAAGAAAAATCCTACTCCTGGAACAGAAAGATCTCAAGCTCAGACTTTGGAGAGGATAAGAATAAACTCTAAATTTTTAAGAAAAATGCAAAAAGAATTCAAAAATGGCTAAAAAACTAGGAGCACCTATTACCCTTGGAGTTGTTACTGTTTTGGCAATTTTATTTTTGACTGGAATTGGAGATGATGATAAAGATATCCTCAAATCAACTTTTTCAATTGATGCTGTGTATTATAATGAAGATACTAATACTGAAGTTAAAAGTGGGGATGGCTATATTCAAATTATATTCAAAGATAAATCTAAAAAAACAAATGCTGTGGTCTTGGAGGTGCTAGGTATGGAAAAGTCATTTCAGAAAACTTTTCTAGATTCTTCTGAATTTGTTGAAATTATTCCATTTCCAAATTCTCCAAAATACGGCTGGGAGATTCACCCAATAACTCTACTCATTGATCATAAAGAATTGGGACAAATTTCACTAAAAACTGAAATTCGTCCTTATGGTGATCCCTCTGCACCAATCATATATGGAAATCCTTAGATCACACACAAGATTTTATTGTAGCCCTGAAAGTTAATTTTTAATGAATTTGCTGGCAGATTTAAAAAAAGGAAAGCGAGGAGCAATTGCCAAGGCAATTAGTATCGTTGAAAATGATCAAATCGAGGCAAAAAAATTACTTAAAAAAATTTTTAAAGAAACAGGAAATGCGATTGTAATTGGAATAACAGGACCTGCCGGTGCTGGAAAAAGCTCCTTAATTAACAAAACTTCAGTGGCAATGAAAAAACTACATACCAAACCAGCTGTTTTGGCAATAGACCCAACAAGTCATGTTACTGGTGGGGCCATTTTGGGGGATCGAGTTAGAATGAGCGAATCTACTGATTCTGGAACATATATTCGAAGTATCGCCTCAAGAGGTGCAACTGGTGCCATTTCAAGATCTCTGAGAAATAGTATTAGGATTTTAGAGTATGCTGGGTTTAACCCAATAATTATTGAAAGCGTAGGTGCAGGACAAACTGAAGTAGAAATATCAAATATCGCAGACATTACTGTTGTAGTTTTTAATCCCAACACAGGCGACAGTATTCAAACTATCAAAGCAGGACTAACTGAAATTGGAGATATTTATCTAGTAAACAAAAGTGATTTGGCTGGAACAAATCAATTATTTGATGCAGTTAGAGACTTTATTGGAGCATCAGAACGAAACCCAATTATCTTGAAAACATCGGTCAAGAAAAACATAGGAATTACTCCATTTGCAAAAATCCTCAAGGAAATGATGGCATCAAAAAGGAAATTCAAAAAAGAAAAAGATGCTGAACGACTAGAAGAGGAACTTAAGGATATGGTTTTAAATAACATACACCAAAGAATGGATGAATTGCTCGATTCTGATAAAACATTTTCGAAATATCTAAAAAAACTCTTGATAAAAGATATTGATCCCTTTGAAGCAGCAGATAAAATTACAAAATATTTGATAAAGTGATAAAATGACTACAAAAAAATCTACAAAACCGAAAACTTCGGAGAAGAAGATCATTACAGATTCTAATTTTATAGTAAAACGAATTTACCAAAAATCTACTAAAAAGAGACCTGTTGAGGACGCAGGAAAATATCCCTTTACCAGAGGAATTCATCCTGGGATGTTCCGTGAAAGGTTTTGGACTATGCGTCAATATTCTGGATTTGGAGATGCAAAACTCACAAATGAGCGGTTCAAATTCATGCTAGAAAAAGGTCAGACGGGACTTAGCATGGCATTTGATCTTCCAACACAAATTGGATATGATCCTGATTCTCCACAAGCAGAAGGAGAGGTAGGAAAAGTTGGAGTCTCTATTGCATCTCTAAAGGATATGATGATTGCATTTGATGGAATTCCATTGGGCAAAGTTAGCTCTTCTATGACGATAAATTCTACTGCATCAACTTTACTTGCATATTATATTGTAGTCGGAGAATCTCAAGGTTTCAAAAGTGCAGAACTTCGAGGAACAACACAAAATGATATCTTAAAAGAATACATTGCTAGGAACACCTACATTTATCCACCTCAACCTTCAATGCGATTAATTGGTGATATGATAAGTTACTGCGCAGACAATGTTCCACAATGGTACCCAGTTTCAATTTCTGGATACCATATGCGAGAGGCTGGATGCACGGCAACTCAAGAAGTTGCTTTTACTCTTGCAAATGCTATTGAATATATTCAGACCTGCATTGATAGGGGGCTAAAGATAGATGACTTTGCACCAAGACTTTCATTTTTCTTTTGTTGTACTATCGAGTTCTTTGAGGAAGTAGCAAAGTTTAGGGTAGCAAGAAAAGTGTATGCAAAAATTCTCAAAGAGATGTTTCACGCAAAAAACCCACGTTCATTGCAATTAAAATTCCATACACAAACAAGTGGTGAATCCTTAACTGCTCAACAACCAGATAACAATATTATCCGTGTAGCAGTCCAGACTATGGCTGCGGTAATGGGCGGTACTCAGTCCCTTCATACAAACTCTAGAGATGAAGCACTTGCACTTCCTACTCAGGAATCTGCAAAAATCGCTCTCAGAACTCAGCAAATTGTGGCCCATGAAAGTGGAATTACGAAAACTGCTGATCCTATGGCAGGATCTTATTATCTTGAAGAATTATGTGATCAAATCGAAGAAGGTGTTTGGAAATACCTAAAAA
This sequence comes from Candidatus Nitrosopumilus sp., assembly GCA_029863275.1. GTDB lineage: Archaea > Thermoproteota > Nitrososphaeria > Nitrososphaerales > Nitrosopumilaceae > Nitrosomaritimum. The sequence continues at coordinate 6,197 of JAOTVS010000037.1, read as the reverse complement.
AAATTCAAAGGATGGGAGGATCCGTCAAAGCAATTGAAAAAGGATTCTTCCAATCTGAAATCCGTCAAAACTCATATCGTCTTAAAAAAGAAACAGATGATGGTGAGCGAGTAATAGTTGGAGTCAACAAATATTTTGAAGAAGAACAACAACCTGATCTTCTACGAGTAGATGACAGAATTGAAATACAACAAAATGAGGCCCTCAAAAAATTAAGAACATCTAGAGATAATAAAAAATTAGAAAAAGCACTATCTGCAATGAAAAGCGCCGCAGACACTGACGAAAACCTAATGCCTTATATCATTACTTCTGCTAGAGCATATGCTACAACTGGAGAAATTAGCAATACGTTCAGAGAAGTGTTTGGTGAGTACAGACCAAAAGAAGTTTTCTAGTCTTTTGTTTGAAATTAAATTTTTGGAATTTATGGCATCCAAATAGTAGGTTGTTTTGTATCTTTCTCAAAGTCCTCAAACTTAATTTCATCGGAGCATCTCTTCATATTTTTTTGAACCAAACAAGAGTTTAACGCTTCAGTAAATAACTGCTCTTGTTTTATTTTAAATGCAGATTCTTTTTCTATTTCTCTATTTAGATTTGCACCCATCAAATAATATTTGTATTCTGTTGTTTCAAAATCTAGCAATAAATCAGAGAACATTGCTTTTTTTACAGACAAAACATCATTCAAAAACCATTGAGTTTCAAATCCTCCAGAATCATGAGTAATCACAATCATGTCTGCACTTTCAAATTCTTTAATGACCTTGAATTGAATCGACAATACTTTGGTAGATGTACTCCAATGAGTCATAATAGAATTAATATCTTTAACAAATTCACCGTTATTCACGACTTGTTTTTGACCTAATATTCTGATGATTTTGATTGGGGCCTTCTCTGTCTTGAGCGAAGTTGTACCTTCTGGGAAAATATACACCTCAATTCCTGATGGTGGCAATTTTCCTTCATGTTCTGGTAATTCTATTGTTAGATTTACTACTTCCCCAAGGGTTAACAATTGTTTGTCGTTATTCCCATCTAGCTTAAGAGATCCAGATTTGGTAACTTTGACAAATCCATTTGGATATGCTTTGACAATGTTAGCTACCTCATCATCATCGATCTGAGAATATGACATGTTGTATCCCATGATTCCAGGGGTTTCTTGCAAGCTTACACCATCAAAATTTGGATGATTCAAACTTAAAGAGTGTCCAATTTCATGTAAGGTAATTCGTTTTATCGTATCAAGATCATATTGTTCATGTTTTTGTTTTTTTATGATGTCTTGAAATTTCTTTACTGTCAAATTATCCCAAAAATTTTCTTCATTTTTAGACATTTCCAATAATGTATTTTGGTAATTATCTGTGTAAATTGTTACATTTGCTACCGGGGTTTGAGGATGACTAAATCCTGCAACTCCTGATAATTGAAAAAACATTGGATCAGGAGTATCAAAATAATTTACATAGCCATCACAAATTGATTCATCTTTTGGAAAAACATGCATACTCATATCCCATACTTTTGAATTTTGTGTTACTTCGACAATTCTATCATGCCAAGTTTTCACTGCATCTACAGCAATGTCGTTAAATGCTGGATTTTGTTCATTATTTGTAATGCAATAATCTACTCTGGTATCATTAAACACGAGTAATCGATTACCTGTGTATTTTTGAAAATCAATGTATTCTTTTTTATCATTAATTACATCATTATAGGCTACAGAGTATTGTTCTCCGATAATACCAATTGAAAAGAGAAATAAAACAACAATAATTGAACCGATATTAACTTTTATTTTATGTTTAAAGAGGTTAGAGTTATTCACTAAAAAAATTCTAGAAAAAAATAATGTTAAACTAACGTATGTACTAGGTGGTACACACAAAAAATATTTTGTTAAAATATATTGTAAAATTTAAAATTTTAATTTAATTCTAAATTGAATAATCTACTATACAAAAAATACTAATAAAATATGATCATAAAATATGAACATAAGTGAAATAAAATCATATTACAAATTAATCTCAGTTAGGAAATTGGTAAAAAAGTGTAATAATTCTGAGTAACGGAAAACTAGGGTTATAAGAAAAAGCATGTATTTTGAAGATACATATCAATTGATAGTCACAAACAAACTATGCCATTTCTTATCTTGATTTAAGTCCCGTTTTAGAATTAGTACAAAAATTAATGGTTTTTTTGAGCCTAAATTTTGGTCTCGAACAAAGTGAATGTATTATCAAATTCCTGTGCCTAATAATCACTTTGAGAATTTCTTTGAATTGAAGTTATTTTTACGATTTACAGGATTTTTAAAAAAGAATATCTTTTCTCACCGTCAAAATAACAAATTGTTTTTTCTTGATGACATTCACATAGTGATTTAATTACACAAAATAATTTTAGATAGGCAATATAGAAAAACAATTAAGAGATAAAATATGGTCATTGGTAATGTCAGTTAAGATAAAATGTTCACACATTCTTGTCGCCAAACAAAGTGAAGCCATTGGGATATTAGAGCGTATAAAAAACGGTGAAAAATTTGGAAAACTTGCAAAAGATCTTTCTATAGATTCTGGAAGCGCGAAAAGAGATGGAAGTTTAGGATATTTTACAAAAGGAAAGATGGTAAAACCATTTGAAGATGCTGCATTTAAATTACAAATCGGTCAAGTTTCAGAACCCATAAAATCTGAATTTGGATATCATATTATCAAAAGATTAGGATAGTTTATGGTTCTAACTGGAAAAACACTTGATGAAATTCTAAACTATTTGGATAGGTCTGTTGAAAAACTAGCACAAGACACTATGGAAACTCCTGAATTCCAAATGGATAATCAAACTTTAGAACAATTTCTTTCTAGTCAATATGATGTAAGACTAGAAAATTTACTTGAGGCAAAGAATAGCAATATTCATCATTTAGAATCAGGAATGAAAAACAAAATCATTCAAAGAAAGCAAAAACAAATCCATGTTATTATGAAAAAATTTCAAGTTAAATGAATGCATCTAGACCTTTTTTTTGCTCATTGTTTTTTTGTAAAGTTTGAGTCATCTTTTCTCCCATAGATTTTGCCGCGCCCATCTTTCTTTTACCAATCCAATAGTATCTTTCATCAATAGTATCTTTTGCTATTAACACAGTAAGTTTACCTGAATCTTTTCTTCCAGTTCTGCCTCTTCGCTGAATAAAACGAATTGAGCTTGGAATATTGTCATAGAAAATAACCTGATTGACTTCAGAAATATCTAGTCCTTCCTCCCCCACTCGCGTCGCAACAAGTACTTGAAATTCACCATCTCTGAATTTTTGAACAGTTTCAATCTGTTTTTTTTGTTTTAGTCCTGTTACCCCTGCCTTGCCGATTAAAATTCCAGCTTTAATTCCAACTTTGTTTAATTTGTTAAAAATAATATCGACCGAGTCTCTGTAACTTGAAAAAATTAGGGCTTTTCCAGGCACTGATTGAAGAATTTCTTCCAATTTTTGAATTTTGGGGTGTTCAATTCCTTTGGATTGAGCATCTTTTGCAAGAGTTACTGCTCTGGTAAAATTGGGATCTACTTCAAACAATTCTTTTACCCCCACTCCTTTTTTAACCTGAGCTCGCTCACAAAATTTTAAAAATGGTGTAATTCCGTGAGCTTCCAACATTGTTAGAGCATAATGGATACGTATTGCAGTAAAAAGAGGTTTTGCACATCTCTTGTTTTGACGTAAAACAAACTGTCGTGATCGAAGCAATGCAGACAATGATTGTTGTCCGTTTAATTGAAGTCCATTTTTTTTCAGCGTATCATAGCGTTCATCCAAAGCTAATTTTAAAAGAGTTTGAATTGATTTCATTTCTGGGGTAAGGTCAACACTTACCCAATCTGTTTTTGTTTCTTGTGTGTAGGGTTGTACATCAGAACTTTCTTCTGTTCTCTCAGCTATTGTAGAAATATTCAGTCTTGTGAGAATTTCTTTTGCCTTTTCTTTTTCGCTAGGTAGGGTTGCAGTCATTCCAAGAATTCGAGATTCTGAATTTGCAAATTTATCTGCTATGGAAGAATAAGCATAGTCTCCTACAGTTCGATGAACCTCATCGAAAATTACTAATCCAAATTGATTAGGATCAACAATTTGTCTTTCTAGATCATTTCTGGCAATCTCTGGAGTGGCACAAATGACACTATTATTCCAAAGTTTAGTTCTCTTTTGAATTACGTCCTCTCCAGTTATTAATGCAATATCTTCAATGGTAAGATTTTGTTTCAGAAATTCATAATGTTGATTGACAAGTACCTTTGTTGGGGCTAGAAAAAGTATGCCTTTTCCTTTGGAAAGATATTCTGAAATTACTTGTAGTGCAATTGTAGTTTTACCTAACCCTGTTGGCAAAACTACAATACAATTTGCCTGAATGGCTTGGTCTGCAAGATTTACTTGATAGTCTCTTTTTTCAATAGAATTTTTCTTAATGAATTTTTTATCAATATGAACTAGTGTCAATTTGTATGATTTTGAATCTCTGTTTATTGATTTTATGCTTTCGTGTAGTGAAGGATTGACAAACATATGATTCCAAACTATTTTTATAGCGTAATTGAGCCTAGATGGATTAAAAAAACTACAAAATTAATGATTTTGTTGTTTTTTGGAGATATTCAAGGTTTTTCAATTTTATATAAATATAAAATGATACTCTGAGGTTATTTTTTATATTTTATCTTGAATTTTATAAAATAAAATTTTATTGGATCTAAAATTAAAAAATACCTAAACTCTTAACTTGGTATTAACTAATAAAATAATGTGGATGAAAAAGAAGAAGACCGTTCAGAAGAGTCTCTTCGCAAGCATGTGCTTTTTTACAAGAAATTAAACAAAACAATTTCTAATATTCAAAATGAAATTCAAGCCTCTACAGAATCAAAAATAATAAAGCATCTAAATGAAAGAATAGATGCAATTAAACTCGATCAGTTAAGAATTAGAAACTTATTCCCAGATTTGGAAGATAAAATTTGGAATAGTGAAGAAAATAAATAAAAAATAAAAAAATTATTGTTCTAATTTTTTCTTAGCTTTGTTAATCATTGCAGTTTCTTCTCTGAGATGTTTTTTCAACAAGCGTTCATGATCTTTTTTATGTACGCTGTATGCTTTGTTAAGACTAGTTTTTGATTTAGCTCTTTTTACAGCATTTTGAAATTTCTTGTGAATCACTGCAACTTCTGCTGCGTAACTTGCCATGAGTTTGTCTTATTTAGGTCATTAAAGAATATTGTGTATAAATCAACCATAAATGCAATTTCTGATCGATCAAAACCATGTTGGTCAAATACTTGTTATGATGATTGTCAAATTTAACGAATTCATATATTGCTCAAATATTTTCTTCCGGTATGAGCAAATCATTTTCAAGACCAGGTTGGGATGAATATTTTATGCTTCAAGCTGAACTTGCAAAACTTCGTTCCAACTGCATGACCAGACAAGTAGGAGCAGTAATCGTGCGCAATCACAGACAATTGGCCACGGGTTACAATGGAACTCCTCCGGGAATAAAAAATTGCTTTGATGGGGGATGTAAAAGATGTCAATTGAGAATGGACGGTAAGATTGAATCTGGAGCCTCTCTGGATAGATGCCTTTGCAATCATGCCGAAGCAAATGCGATAATGCATTGCGCTATTCTTGGAATCGAGGCTGGGATTGAGGGAGCCATTTTGTATACTACATTTGTTCCATGTTTAGAGTGCACAAAAATGGCAATTACTATTGGAATTAAAAAATTTGTATGTCTTGACTCTTATCCTGAAACGGATTTTGATTTATTAAAAGAAGCTGGTGTGGAAGTAGTTCAGTTAGACAAGGATACTATTTCAAAATGGGCAAAGCAACTAGTTAATCAATATGATGATTCTCCTTAAGTGATATTATGCAAGCCGAAGTGAGTAAGCAAGAAAGGATTTCTTCAATGCCTCCTTCTATGCTTGTATCTGCAACATACGATAACATCTCAAGGTCTGCCGTCCTCAAATTTTATGAACCGAAGTCACAAAAATTAATTTTGTGGATTGATGAAACTAATCACAAACCATATTGTTATTCAAAATTGAATCCTGATGAGCTAGACTTTCTTGAAGAAAGAGAAGATGTTTTGAAAATTGAAAAAATA
>JAOTVS010000096.1 GCA_029863275.1 Candidatus Nitrosopumilus sp. | reverse complement strand
CAAGAATATCTAAAGCTTAACAAAAATGTTCTAGTAGCATTTGCAGCGTCGATAATCTTTTCTGCAATAATTGCTCAATTTTTATCTGATCAAGCAGACTACCTTAACACAACATATACAACAATTGTGGATTATGTAATTTATTTTTCCGTTTTTAGCGGATTATTCTATCTAGGCAATAGAAAAAAATATCGTTTAGAATCTGGTGGAACAGATACTGTAAAACTAAAGCAAGATCTAAAAAAATTAATCACATCATTAGGGATTGCTGAAGTTATCTACACTGTTGTCAGATGGGCTTTACAATATTATTTTCTAACCCTAAACTATGATCCCTATTTGGCATCAATTGCATCACAAGGAATATCTACAATTATTTACATGATAGTGCTAAATCTTACTGTAAAGATAACAAGGTTGTATAACGATGGGAATTAGTGTTTATGTTGATGGCTCTGGAGGTTCTAGTAGTGGATATGGTTACTTTGTTAAAGAAACAGGAGAATCATTTTACGAAAAAAAACCTGAAATCACCAATAATCAGGCTGAATATTTGGCAATAATTTCCGCATTAAAGAAGTATGTTGATTCAAATGAAGAAATCACAATTTATAGTGATTCTAAAAATACCGTGAATCAATTAAATCATGAATTTGCAATAAATAATGAGCAACTTAGGAACCTGGCACGAGAAGCATGGGACATTATTGCAAAATTTTCAAATCTTTCAATAGTTTGGGTTCCTAGAAAAGAGAATTTAGCAGGAAAAATGCTTGGAAGCTAAAAATAATGGACTGAAAATTTTCAAGAATAACTTTATTATACAAAATCCCAGATGTAATTTAACATGGCAGAATCTCCTATTTTATCTCCAAAATCAATTGCGGTAATTGGAGCATCTGACAAAAGAGGAAGCGTTGGAGCTACAATTACTTCAAATATTATGAATGGTTTTAAGGGCATAGTTTATCCTATTAGTCCTTCACGAGATACAGTTTTTTACAAAAAAGCATTCAAATCTGTTTTAGATGTTCCAAAATCAATTGACCTTGCAGTTATTGTTATCAAAAATACATTGGTTGCACCTGTGTTAGAAGAATGTGGAAAAAAGAAAGTCCAAGGCGTTATTATCATTACAGCGGGATTCAAAGAAGTTGATGAAGAAGGTGCTAAACGTGAACAAGAAATCAAAGATATAGCTAAAAAATACAAAATTCAAATTATTGGACCAAACTGCCTTGGTGTCATGAATCTTGATCCAAAGACAATGATGAATTCTACTTTTCTAAAGGTCACACCAAAATCTGGAAAAATTGCACTTGTATCTCAAAGCGGTGCAATATGTGCAGCACTAGTTGAAGATGCTAGTGCACAAGGAATTGGTTTCTCAGCAGTAGTCAGTCTTGGAAATAAAGCTGTAATGAGTGAAGTTGATATTCTAAAAATTCTTGCAAACCATAAACAAACGAAAGTCATTGTAATGTATCTTGAAGACATGGGCGATGGTCAGGAATTCCTCAAAGTCTGTAAAAACATTACTAAAAAACTCAAAAAACCAGTACTTGTTCTCAAATCCGGACGTAGTCCAGAAGGTGCAAAAGCTGCAATGTCTCATACAGGAGCATTAATGGGTTCTGATGAAATCTATGATGCTTTACTCAAACAATCTGGTGCCCTGAGAGTTGATACAATGGAAGAGCTCTTTGATTATGCAACAGCATTTTCAAAACAACCACTCCCAACAGCAGGCGGTTTAGTTATTGTATCAAATGCAGGTGGACCTGCAATTATTTCCACTGATGCCTGCTCCAAAGCAGGAATTAGAATGGCCAAAATTGAAAGTATTCGTCCAAAGATAGATGAAGTAATTCCTCCTTGGGGAAGCTCTAGAAATCCTGTTGATATTGTAGGTGATGCTGATTTTAACAGATTTCATAACGTATTAGATCGTGTACTCAAACATCCAAAAGTAGGTTCTGTAATTACAATGTGTACTCCTTCTGGAACTTTGAATTATGATAAACTAGCTGAAGTTGTCGTTGAAATGTCAAAGAAATACAAAAAAACAATGCTAGCAAGTTTGATGGGATTGGATGAAGGCATTACAAATAGAGAAATTTTATCCAAAGGGGATGTCCCTTATTACACGTATGCTGAAGGAGCAATTAGAACTTTAGCTGCAATGAAAAATTTTGCAATTTGGGTAAATGGAAAAGAAGGAAAAATTACCAAATTCAAAGTTAACAAAGCTAAAGCAAAGAAAATTTTTGACAAGGTCAAAAAAGAGAAGAGACCAAATCTGTTAGAGGAAGAAGGACAAGAAGTTCTCAAAGCATATGGTTTGCCATTACCTCAAAGCGCACTTGCCAAAAATGAAGCTGAAGCAATAAAAATTGCCAAAAAAATTGGATATCCGGTTGTAATGAAAATTGCATCACCACAAATAATCCACAAGTCTGATGCAGGTGGTGTCAAGGTAAACTTGACAAATGATGATGAAATCAAAAAAGCATTCAAAACAATTATCAAAAATGCTAAAAAATACAACAAGGACGCCGAGATCAAAGGTGTTTTGATTGTAGAGATGGTAAAAGGTGGCAAAGAACTAATCATTGGATCTAAACTAGAGCCTGGATTTGGCCCAGTAATTATGCTTGGAATGGGCGGAATCTATGTGGAAGTTCTTAAAGATGTAACCTTCAAACTAGCTCCTGTAACTAATCTAGAAGCTGATGATATGATCGCCTCAATTAAAACTCAAAAACTCCTACAAGGTGTCAGAGGAGAAAAACCATCTGATATTGCAAAATTATCTGAATGTATTCAGAGATTATCTCAGCTAGTTTCTGACTTTAAAGAGATTAAAGAATTGGATATGAATCCTGTGCTAGTAATGGAGAAAGGAAATGGATGTCGTATTCTTGATGTACGAATAGGTCTATGATCATCATTTATTCCTAAATTCCTAGTCATGAAATTATAATATTTATACAACATAGACTTGAACATAGTTACATGGCTAGTGTTCTAAAGACAATTAGATCTGGTGATGACTACATCGAAAGTCT
>JAOTVS010000035.1 GCA_029863275.1 Candidatus Nitrosopumilus sp. | reverse complement strand
ATCATTTGTAGGAACATTGTGATCCATTGTAGCAATGGTAAGATTTGGCCTTCTTACAGTTCTGTTATTCATTCGTAACCCATCAAATGCTTGCGGGGAAGTAACTTCATGAACAAGGTGTCTGTCCACATATATCAAAGATGGTCCATTATTTTGTTCCACTACAAGATGTGCATCCCAAATTTTTTCAAAAAGAGTTTTTCCCATTTTAATCCTAATCAGGTTTGTATTTGAAGAGGCCACCAGATTCTATTATTTTTCCAATGATCTCTGAAAATGGTTTCATTTGGTACGATTGATTTTTTGTGATGTTTTTTATTTGATTTGAGCTAATATCAATGTCAATTTCATCTCCTTCAGAGATATTTTGATAAGCATTTTCATCAATTTCTATTGGCAACAAAAAAGCGCCATCTACAGCATTCCTATAAAAAATTCTCGCAAAAGAAAGAGCGAGAACGGCCTTTATTCCTGAATGTGAAAGAGCAATTGGAGCATGTTCTCGAGAAGAGCCGCATCCAAAGTTTTTTCCAGCTAAAATAAAATCGCCTTCTTTTACTTTAGAATGAAATGAAGGGTCTAATCCTTCCATAGCATGAGAAGCCAATTCAGCATAATCATGAATTTTAAGATATTGCCCAGGGATTATTACATCAGTATCGATGTTGTCCTTTTCATATTTGATTACGTTTCCTTTCAATCCAAATCCCTCGGATCAGTTATTTTTCCAGTTACAGCAGATGCAGCTGCTACAAGTGGCGATGAAAGATAAGTTTGAGAGTCCACATGTCCCATTCTTCCAGGAAAGTTTCTGTTGGTGGTACTGATACATATTTCATCTTTTGCTAAAACGCCCATATGTGCTCCACAACAAGCCCCACAAGTTGGCGGGCCAACCATCACTCCTGCATCTAAAAATATCTTCAGCAAACCATTTTCCATAGCACGTTTGTAAATAGAAATAGCAGCCGGTAAAACTTCAGTTCTGATTTTCACTTTTCTTCCTTTGAGTATTTTTGCAGCAGCTTCAAGGTCTTCATATTTTGCACCAGTACAAGAACCAATGTATGATTTGTCCAAATCTACATTTGGAGCATCTCGTACAACAACGGTGTTTTCTGGCGAAAATGGCTTTGCCACAATTGGCTCCATCTCTGAACTTTCATATTCAAATACTTTTGCATATTCTGCATCAGAATCCCCATTTACTAAAGTAATGTTAACAGCACCTCTAGTTGTGAGATAGTCTACTATTTTTTGGTCTGGCTCCACAATACCATTTTTTGCCCCCGCTTCTGTTGTCATATTACAAAGGGTAAGCCTACTTTCGACAGACATTTCCTTGATTCCACTTCCACCAAATTGCATGGTTTGATATGCTCCTCCATCAGTTCCAATATCTCCAATTATTTTTAAGATTAGATCTTTTGCCATAACATGATCTGGGAGTTTGCCGTTTAGCTTAAAGTATAAAGTTTCAGGGACTTTGAACCAAATTTTTCCATTCAATAAAACATATGCAATATCAGTATGTCCTAAACCACATGAAAACGCTCCTAAAGCTCCTGTAGTATTTGTATGTGAATCACCGCCAACATAAACCTCCCCAGGCAAAACTAATGCTTCCTCATGAGACAAAGTATGGCAAATGCCATATTGCCCCATCCCGTATTTGAAGTGTTTTTTGATACCATATGTCTTTGTGAAATTTTGTAATTTTACAATATTCTCAGCTGAAATTTTCTCAGCTGATGGAACAAAATGATCTTCAGCTACCCACACCTTAGAGGAATCCCATAATTTGTCTACATTTACTCCTTGTTTTTTTAATTTATCAAATACCTTAATTACACCAGGTCCTGAAACATCATGAACCATCACCTTATCGATATCAGCAAATATTACATCGTCAGGAGAAACTTTTTCTCTATTTGATGCCCGCGCAAGGATTTTTTCTACAATATTCATAATCGAAAAAGTCTTCTTTACAGATTAAAAGCTTTACAGAAGTATCAATCTATTTGAGATTTAATTTTTAAATCGTATAAACTAAATTTTTTATGGCCACATTTTTTACAAACCCAGTTAATAAAAGGCATTAGTTGACCCTCAAACACTTTATGGTGAGAGTCTTTTTCCAGAGGTATTTTGCATTTAGGGCAAATCATGGTTTTGATTAATTTCTTAAACAACTATCGTGTATTGATTTGCCAAATCCTTTTTGACAGATTCTATGTATGCTCGTCTGGTAGTTGGAATTGATCTCCATTTAGCATAGATCACATCATCTAATATTTGATAAATTTGAGAAATTTCAGTTCCTAAGGCTATTTCTTTTTTGGCAATTTCAACTAATTCGTGAATTCGTAGTTCGCGCCTCCAGGTTTGAGCGTATTCTGCCATCATATTTTTTAAGAATTAATGATCTAAAAAGATCACTATCAAATCATTACATCATTAATTTATCAAAAAGGGGGCAAATTTTAGAAATTAAACATAGACAAAGCATTCAAGAATGAATATTTTCAAGGTTTAGAGATACCCATGATTGTTAATTCTGATAATTTGATATTTTATTCAGGATTTAAGGGATGAAAAGGAAAAATATGTTATTTCACAAGAATAAAAAAGAAACACTACTGATACAAATTATGGCTCTAACAGTTTTGACTTTACTATCGGAAAGAAAATTTGGCAAGTTTGATGTTTTTGAGGCTTTATTAGAAACATTAGTGAAAAATGATTTAGAATTACAAGAAAATGACGTACTAGTAATTTCAACAAAATATATCTCAAATTCTCAAGGAAGGATAGTAAATTTCAATCAAATCAAAGTTTCATCTAATGGATCTGAAATTTCAAAAAAATTTCAGATGAAACCTGAAATAGCCGAAATAATTTTGAGGGAGACTGATAAGATATTTGGAGGCATTGCAGGTTTTGTAATTACATCTTCAGAAAACATTATGGCTCCAAATGGAGGTATTGACAAATCAAATGCAAAAAAGGACGAAGTCATTCTCTACCCAAAAGATCCATTTCTAGTAGCAGAACAATTAAGACGAAAGATATTTCTAAAATTTTCAATACATGTTGGAGTCATTCTAGTTGATAGTCGCTTGATGCCAGGACGAGTGGGCACTTCTGGAGTTGCAATTTCTTGTGCTGGAATAGAACCTGTTTTAGATTTGCGTGCAAAAAAAGACCTAGATGGAAATCCCCTTAAAGTTACGTTTCAAGCTGTTGTTGACAATATTGCCACTATAGCCAATCATAAAATGGGAGAAGGTGCAGAATTGAAACCTTTTGCAATCATAAGAGATTCTGGAGCCCAGTTAACAGGTAGAAAAATCAATCCCTCTGAAATGGCTGTATCTCCAGACCAGTGTGTATATGTCAGAGGATTGGCAAATGTGTAATATTCAATAAATATCCCTTGTGCTTTAAATAGAAGTTTTCTTTGGTTCATTTAATGGAGTACTTGACGAGTTATCCAAAAACAGTGTCATTTCTTGATGGCTTGAGGCATAAAATCATGGTCGATAATAGAGAAGGTTTAGAACAACTTCACATTGTAGTTAAGAAAAATTTTGAAGAATTATTACAAATTTTTACCTCAGAGGGATTTACAAAAGTAAAATTTGAACATAAACAGCCAGATCAAATAGGGAATGGTCTAAATCTTAAATTGAAAAAACCTTGGGAGATGCATGTAAGAATGGTGGATTTGAAAAAAGGATTAATAGGAATTCATGCAGAAGTAGAAGTTTCTCGAGATTATCTACAACATTTGTTTTCTCAACGAACCCCTGTGGTATATGAAATTGAAGAGATTTTGAAAAAATATCAAATAGATTACAATATTTGGCATGATAAAATTAAAAAGAATGTTCAAATCATTTTTGATAATTATAAAGTTAAGCTTGCCACTCCAAGTCTTCCTGTGTTTGCGTGGAAACCTATGTTGTTTGTAATTAGCACCATTAGTTTGTTTTATCTATGGAAATACGTCAATACAATATAGATATTCAAAGAAAAGAAGTATCTAAATACCCAAAGTTTCTTCCTTAGTCATTTCAAGAAAGACCTTATCGCCTACGGCTAAACCCATTTCTTTGTATTCGTGCATTTCAAGTTTTAATTGGGTAATTCCACTTTGCATTCCAAATCCTCCTCCGCCAGATAACATTTTGTTTAAATCTTTCATCATGTCATTCATGTTAGAAAATCCCATGACTTTAGGTGAGTTAAAGGGATTTTGAGGTGAAGAAGTACCTTCTTTAAAATCTTTAATGGATGATAGTGAAACTACCACATAAGGCGCCCCATCTGGTGCACCGTCAATACTTTTTACTACATATTCTTTCTTCATGAATTATGTAAAATTTCATTCCTTATAATTTTAGTTTTTATTGGATTTTTTTACTATTTGATAAAATTTTGAAGCTTTAATTACAAATTTCATAAATAAGAATAAGTGTCCGAAATTAATTTGGAAACAAATCTCAGATATCATGGAATTTCTCCCTGGGAGATCGAAGTAATGTACGGCTATCTTAATGCAAGATTCTCCATATCCCAAGAGGAAATTATACCAGAAGATGAGGATTTTGTGAGTTTTCTGGAGTGGGATATTCCCCTTGCATTTAATGATGAATTTTTCAAATGGTTTGAATTCAAGCGATGGGAGCAAATAAAAGCTGTTTTTAAAGAAATGAAGAGACGACGCGGTTCAGGAAATGCAATAAAAATTATTATTAATTTTTTTGGCAATCCAAAAATTTCCTTTGTTTTAGATACAGAAGAAAAACAATGGTATGATAATGCAATAGACAAGATAGACTTTGTTCTAGAATTACTACCGTATCACCTGAATCCTGATAAATTACCATCTGATGTTACAGAATTAATTTACAAATTTGATCCAAAATCAATAAGGTGGCGTCTTAATTTTGCAAATTCAAAAGAAAAAAAATATACGTTTCGAGGTGATGTTTGGATTTCTATCAATTAAGATCTTGTTGTATTGGCTCTAGCAGTTCATAAAGTTCTTTGTATTTTAATTCTAAAAAGTCCAAGGCATCAGTAAGTTTTTTTGACTTTCCATATTTGAAACGGACTAGTTCACGATGATGCCAATAAGTTTTTTTGTCTTCCGCAGAAATAGTTGTAAAAAAATCAGTTCCTTTTAAATTATCAGAAAGTTTTACATCATGAGGAAAAAGAAATTCTACGATAAACCACTCATCCCCATCAGGATAATCTGAACCTGTTTCAATATCAAAAAATATATGCAATAAATCTGATTGCATTAGACCATCATCATTAATTGAAGGATGTTTAATTCCTGATTTTTTAAAATCAAGACTCAGTAATTGAGGTTCAAAGAATCCCTTGATAATTGATTTTCTGAAAATTGCATTTGCTTCATTTATGTTCAAGAGCAAAATTATCTACAAACAAACTAGACTATAACTTCTTAGGTTATAGAATCTTAAACTTTGAGAGATTCAAGGATTGCTGAAACATCAGTGGTAGGAAAGCCATCTTTAGAGATATTTTGTTTTGCTGGAGGATTTTCAATATAATTTGGTATTTTGTCTGTCAGTCGTATAGCAAAGGGGGAAATTGTCTCATTTTTGTAAAATATTCCAGTGGGAATTTTATTGCCCCACTCTAAAGATTTAATCAACGCTTGAGCTAATTTTTCATTTATTTCTGCTTCATCTGCATAATGCACCACTGGATCAAACCCAGTATCTTCCAATTTGTAAATTCTAGAATGTCGCTCAATGGATTCTTTGGCTAAATCTTCACCAGCATACCAATCTCGCGTATTGATATCATTGTAAGTAGGACAAGGTTGTAAAACATCTAGAAATGAAAGTCCCTTATGCTTAACTGCTTGAACGATCAAATCTTTGAGATGCCTGACATCATAAGAATAAGCTCTTGCCACAAATGTAAATCCACTTGCAACTGCTAATCCTATTGGATTTACATTATAATTTGTATTTGGAGAAGGCAGTGATTTTGTTTTTTCACCCAGTTTCAATGTTGGAGAAGCTTGTCCTTTAGTCAAGCCATAAACGCCATTATCAAATATTATGTACGTCATGTCAATATTTCGTCGTCCAGCGGCAACAAAATGACCAGCCCCTATTCCTAATCCATCTCCATCACCCCCTACTGCAACTACAGTCATTTCTGGATTTGCAAGTTTTCCTCCTTGTGCAAATGTTAAAACTCTTCCATGAAGTGTATGTATCCCATAAGTGTTAATAAAATGAGAAGTTTTTCCAGAACACCCAATGCCAGAAAAGATAGTAGCTTTATCTCGTTCAATTCCCATTTCAGCTAGTGCCATCTGCAAGGCATTTACTATTCCAAAATCTCCACAGCCTGGACACCAATCATTATGCACAGAAGTTTTGTAATCAGCTAGCTTAAGAGCCATGATCTAAAATCTCCCTCTTGTTTGCCTTATTTTCAAGAATTTTTTTTAAAGATTCATAAATTTCGGTGCTTGTCATCCCTCTTCCGGTGTATTTTAGAATAAAATAATCAATTTCCTTTGTTACATTTTGTTTGAAAATTTTCCCAAGTTGACCAGAATGATTTGCTTCAATATCTATGATGGTTTTTACATTTTTTAGCAATAATTTTACAGTTTCAGCTGGGAAAGGATGAAGTAATTTCATTTGAACAAAACCTACCTCAATTCCTTCTTTTTTGAGCATTTCTAAGGCATCTAAAATTGGACCCTTGGTTGAGCCCCAGGAGATTATAGTGTAATCATGAACCCCATGAGAGATTACTTGTTCGTCTTCGGGAACTTGTTTTAAAATTAATTCTAATCTAGACATTCTTTTATCCATCATTTTTATTCTCATTTGAGGGTCTTCAGTGATATGCCCAAATTCGTCGGATTCATCTCCAGTATTCCAAAAGATTCCATTATCTAATCCTAATCTCGAACGAGGGGAAATTCCATCATTTGTGAAAGCAAATCGCCTGTATTCACCCTCTACTGCATCTAATAGTTTTCCTCTATTAATTTTGATTTTTTGTGTATCAAATTTTTTACATGTTAAAACTGAGCTTGAAAGAAATTTGTCCATCATGTGAATTACAGGTACTTGATATACATCTGCATAATTGAAACATCTTGCCGTATCGTAGAAACTTTCTTCAATGTCACCTGATGCATATACAACTTTTGGAAAATCCCCAAAACTTCCTGCTACTGCAAATGATAAATCATCTTGTCCATGTCTTGTAGGAAGGCCTGTGGATGGACCACTTCGTTGGTACACAGTTAAAACAATTGGCACCTCATTCATTCCTGCCCATCCTATTGCCTCTGCCATCAGTGCAAATCCAGGCCCGGAGGTAGATGTGGATGATCTTGTTCCAGTCAACGCAGAACCGATCATCATTCCAATAGCAGAAATTTCATCCTCGGTTTGAATTACGATGGTTGAACCAGGTCTATCATTATTAACCTCTAAGAGTTCGTGTGATTCTAGAAAAACACTTTCATCAGAAGCAGGAGTGATTGGATAATATGACTGAAACCTACATCCACTTACCATCTTCCCAATGGATGTTCCTTGATGACCTTGAACAAGAATTGTGTCAGATTGTTTTTCGATTCCAGGAAGAGTAAATGAAAAATCGGTAAATTTTGAACTGGCATAATTATAGGAGTAGTTAGCAGCTTGTTTGTTTATTTCTGCAATTTTTGGCTTTTTGGAAAATATAGAATCAATTGATTTTAGTAAAGAATCGGCTGGCATCTTTATCAAACCCAAGGAAAGAGACACACCAATAACATTAAACATTCGAACCATACCTTTCATTCTTGGATTTTCTGTTTGTTCGGCGAGATCTTTTAGTATATTTTTAAAGGAAACAGGATATAGGCGGACACCTTTTTCCTTTGCTATCTCAAGAACACCATCTATTGTAAATGGTTTATCTCTTGATTCCAATTCTTGATGGAGTCGTTCTTTAAAATAATTATCAAGAGTACCCACCGATTCAGTTGTGATTTTATTCAAATCCGAATCATAAATTATTCCGCCACCTGCCATTACCTCATCATAATGTCGAAAGATTGTTTCAGCATCAAAGGAGATCATTAAACTTACATCATTAACGTTGGAATGAATTAATTTGTCAGAAATTCTAACTGTAAAATAACTATGATCACCTTTAATGTTGGAGTGAAATTCTCGTTTACCAAACACTTGATAACCTAATTCAGCACAAACCTTTGAAAAAACATTAGCTCCGGATTCCACCCCACTTCCTTGCGGTCCCCCAATTAACCAAGAAAAATCAACAGAACCCATAGATTATCACCTAGTTATTCTTAATATTAATAATATGGTGAAATAATTTAACTAACCACCTGTAGCTGCATCAAACAGTGCACATTCACATTTATCACGTTCTCCACAATAAGGACAAACACAGACACATTTTTCAATAGAATTTCCACACTCTATACAAATTGCAAATTCTTCTTCATCTTCCTTTGAACCCATAGAAGGTCTAGAAAGAAATCGTATAAATGGTTTGAGATAGGTTTCATTGATGATGGAAAAAAAGAAAGTATTTCTGACTAGAAATCTTCATGATTTTGCATTAAAAGAATTAGAAAAAATTTATCAAATTGAAGTTCACACAGGAAAAGTTCCCATCCCAAGGAGAAAATTGGAGTCTAGGATTAAAGAAATTGATGGACTCATTTGTTTTCCATACGATATAATCGATAGGAAATTACTTGACATTGCAAGAAATCTCAAAGTAATTAGCACATTCAGTGTTGGTTTTGATCATATTGACATAGAATTTGCAAAAAAAAATAAGATTCGTGTAGGATATACACCTGAAGTTCTTACAGATGCAACTGCAGATCTTGCATTTTCTTTAATGATAGATGTAATGAGAAGAGTTTCTGAAGGAGACAGAATCATTAGGAAAGGATCTTGGAAGGAGATCTATGGAGCATATGATTATACAGGTACTGACCTGCAGGGTAAAACCTTGGGTATTTTCGGATTAGGTAGAATTGGTAGCACTCTAGCTAGACGCGCTAAATCATTTGATATGAATATAATATATCATAATAGAAAACCTATTTCTAAAACTAGAGAGAAAACCTTGGGTGTCAATTATGTCTCTTTTGAAAAACTAATCAGACAAAGTGATGTGGTTTCAATTCATGTTCCACATACAAGCAAGACAGATAGATTATTTGATAAGAGAATTTTTAAGAGTATGAAGAAAACAGCATTCTTAATTAATACTGCCCGTGGAAAAATAATAAATCAAAAAGATCTAGTGGAAGCCCTGAAGAAAAGAACAATTGCAGGCGCTGCATTAGATGTATTTGAATCAGAGCCTATTGGAAAAAATAATCCCTTTGTCAAAATTCCAAATGTAACTCTGACACCACATATTGGAAGCTCTACCAAAGAAACAAGAGTCAAAATGGCTGAAATTACTGTGAAGAATCTTAAATTGGGAATGAATAGTAAAAAACCAATTTATTCTGTAGGGTTTTAAGAAATGAGCGTGATTTTAACCCTAATTGGTTCTGAAAAGAATACTGCAGTTTTTATATAAACAATATTACATAATAGTAAGTTGAAAAAATTCAAACATACCAATGAAGAATTAGAATTAGCAAAACAACAAACTGAAAACGAAAAGAAGAAAAAAGAATTACAAAAATGATATTTTTCTCTTGTCTTTTCAGACAAGATTTTTTTTAAATTTGAATTATAGAACCATGTTTATGAATTAAATTATCATATAATTTTTTCCTAGCAATCTTGAGTTTGTTGTTTTCATCATACATTTTAGTAAAAAACGCTGCAAAAACACGATCGCCCTTTGCATCAAAAAATCTCACACTAAAACTAGTTCGGTCAGGTTTTTCTTCTTGAAAAAATTCAACTGTTTTTATCATTTCTGAGTTAAGGTGTATGTGAGCAGGATCATCATTAGTCCCAATTGTTATCCACTTTTCTCGTTGTTTAATATTAAGAGAATTACTTTTTATTTCGCTTGTTGCAGATGAATTCTTTACGATCAATAAAATATCATCAATTTTTATCAAATCAGATAATATTGGGAATAACATAATTCAATTAAAAAGTAAAATTATTTCAATTTTTAAAATTTTTCATGTCAATTTGAATAAAATCATCCTGATTCCCATGAATACAATCCGTTCCAACTGCTTTTAATTTTGAAAAACCTATTTTTCCATCAGGTATTTTGCCTTGGTTTTGAAGAATCTGCATTTTTCCTGAAACAATTTGTTTATGTTTCTGGCAAGTAACTCCAACCATATATTCATCGGCGCCAACTATTACAGAAACAATAAATTCTGGTGGATTAACACAAGGTTTTCCATGTTCTGTGATTGAACACTTGTCAGGCAACATATTAGATATTAATTTTTTATTAGATATTAAGATTGATTGAAACATATGAAATTTAATATCAAGGGATGTAAAATAAAATGGATGATCAATGGCTCATAATTTTGATTTAGTAATTATTGGTGGAGGTATTTTGGGTACGTCTTTATCGTTTTTTCTATCTAATCTAAATGAATCAAAACAAATTGCAGTAATTGAGCAGGCCCCTGATGTCGCTTTTCACACAAGTGGTAGAAATACGGGTAAGGTTCATGCCCCATATCTATACAATCCAGGAAAAAAAAAGATGTTTGCAAAAGCAGCATATCATGGTTATGATATGTGGAAAAAATACTCGGAAATCAAAAATTTGCCCTTTAAAGAAGATGGAGTGATTGAGGTATCGCGAGATCAAAAGGGAACTAAAATTTTAGAAAAATATCTAATATGGGGTATAGAAAATGGACTAAAAGAGGAAGAAATCAAAATATTAACTAAATCAGAATTAAAAAAAATAGAACCTGAAATCAAATGCCATGCAGCTCTTCAGGTACACAGGGATGCTTCCACGGATTATTCAATTTTGACAAGATCAATAATGAAGGACAGTAAACAAAAAGGAATAAAATTTCTTTTAGATACCAAAGTTACTGATATTAGAAATAAAGATGGAAAATGGAAAATAACTTTAAATCATGAACATGAAATTTTTTCAAATTTTATTATTAATGCAGCTGGAGGAGAATCAATTGATATTGCTCATAAAGTAAATGTTGCAAAGAATCTTACTGATGTTCATTTTAGAGGAGAGTACTGGAAAGCCCCAAAAGAATACAACAACTTAACCAAGACAAGTGTATATTCAGTACCTGAGTTTCCAGATTATCCTTTTTTGGATCCACATTGGATAATTAGAGTTAATGGTACGTGTGAAATTGGACCAAATGCAGTTCCAGTGTTTAGCCCTTATGGTTACAAAAGATCAGAAAACATCAAAGAGTTTATCCCAAAAATACTGGAAATGCTTGGATCAGGAGCCAGAAAAGCAATATTTGATAAACAGTTTCAAGAGCTTGCGATCAATGAAATTCAATCATCAATGTCCAAATCAGCAATGATAGATAGAGTAAAACGATTTCTTCCAAAGATTGATACAGATAAAATAACTGAGAAAGGAACAGCAGGAATTAGATCTTCTGTGATTGATGAAAATGGAAGGTTTGTACCAGATGTAGTTTTGATAGACGATTCTATGTCTTTTCATATTTTAAATTATAATTCACCAGGTGCAACTGGGGCATTACCGTTTTCTGTACATATCATCAATAGATTAATTGAAAATGGATACCTTAGAAATGAAAAGGAAGACAGTGAATGTGGACCATGGAGATTTAGCGATATAGTTGAAAAAATTTCGGTTTAATAATAGAGTAAAAAAAATTTACAATAATAAATAAAAAACCCTAAAACTATGAGGCACATTTAACTGGAGATTTTAATTCACATATGGAAATCCCGTTAGAAAATTTTATTACATCACCCAAAAACCAAAAAATTGGATAAAATATGGCACGATGTAAAAAATGCGGTATTGAAATGGAAAATCAAAGAGAAGGGTTTTGTTCTTTGTCTTGTTATAATTTAGATCTTCAAGAGCAGATAAATTCAATTGGAAAAACAACCATCTTTCCAAAGAAAAAAAATATCTAATCGGTTTTGTAACATATTCCATTTAGGATAAATTCCATTTATCAAAAAACAGAGAAAAGAATTGTATAATTAAATAGCCAAAAATATTCAAAAGAAAGATAATTTTCTTGAATAGAGTAGCAAAATTTTAATCATAATTGTATTTTGAGACCATAGTTGAATAATATTTGCCTTTTAATTTTATCTTTGATTTTGGTAGTCGGGTTTGCCAATCAAGAAATATTTGCGAGTCCATTTTTTTCAAATGGTCATTTTACTGAAAATGGTATAGAATGGTGTCAAGAAAATCTACCGTTGTATGAAATTTTGGGAGATAAATTTTTTGAGCATCATAAACATTCATTGGAATCAAGAGTTTGTGCAAGCCTATACCAGGATTATTTTTGGACTTATGACGGGCCTGACCGCGTTGAGAAATTAATTGAAAGAAGTAGACATTATTCTCAACTGGAAATATTAGAAAGTTATCAAGAATCTGAAACTGGAATAATAGATACCATGCCAGCCGGGAATAAAGACCGAACATTACTTCGAGGGACAACAGAGAGTGGAGATATTACAATTCAAGTTATATCAAGTTCACCTATTGTAAATCAATCAATGGAAATTAATCTATCATTTCTGGATAAAAATAATAAATTAATGTCAAATGTCAATTATGGGATTAAAATTAAACAACTGGATCAGGAAATTTTTGACAGTAAAAATATCTTCTCTGAGAAGGGGTTGTCATCTTTGATTACGCGTCCATTAAATTCAGAGGACCCTGTTGGGGTAGAAATAACAATTAATGGAATTGGAACTTCTGAAGACCCTGAAGAATGGACAGGGCCTAGAGGAGAAATGATTCTGTTTACTGTTATACCCGAATTTGAAACTATAGCAATGATGGTGTTGGCCACAACTATCCTGGCAGTAATAATTATCCAAAAAGCAAAAAAAACAATCCCGTTTAATCTAAATTATAATTAAAACTAAAGTTAAATTGACTGTTTATTCTGGGTTAAATTCATCACAGCCAGAAGTACAAGGTTTGTTCATTACTCCCTCGCATTTTCCAAATGAGTCATGCATAATTCTATGGTGCCCACAGACACTACATTTTTCTCTAAAGTGC
The DNA here is from genome assembly GCA_029863275.1 of Candidatus Nitrosopumilus sp. Lineage (GTDB taxonomy): Archaea > Thermoproteota > Nitrososphaeria > Nitrososphaerales > Nitrosopumilaceae > Nitrosomaritimum. Next base: position 424 of record JAOTVS010000035.1, on the reverse strand, counting down.
ATAATTAGGTCTTCCATGGATATTTTAGATTCTTTTATTTCTTTTTGTATTTTATCTGTCAATAGTGATTTCGGAATTTATTAAAACTTAAGGTTATTGTCTCCCAGATTCTAATTCATCGATGGTGCCACCTTGTCCATACAAAATAGGTAGCGTATAGCTTTTTGTAATTGCTTTATGGTTTCGCAATTTTGAAACTATTTTATCTATTCCATCAGGATCTTCACTGCGGATTTTTAGGAAAACATCATATTTCCCCCAGATTCCATTTACTTCAGTTACTCCAGGGATTTTTTTCAATTCTAATATTAAATCCGATTCTGCTCCGGCATTACAGTTTAGTAGAACATATGCTTGCATGATTTACATCTCCTTTTAGATAAATAAACATTCCATATTGAAATACTTTCAATTAAAAAACAAA
>JAOTVS010000095.1 GCA_029863275.1 Candidatus Nitrosopumilus sp. | reverse complement strand
TTTCAAAAAAACTCAAAGCTAACTTTGTAAACTCTGAATTAAAGGTCTTTCCAGATGGAGAAAGTAAAATCACACTCAGAGGTAAACTTTCAAAGAGTAAAACTGTGGTAGTTCAATCAATTTATCCACCTGTAGACTCAAACTTAATTCAGGCTTTATCTCTAGTTTCAAAAGCAAAAGATTACTCTACTGAAGTAATTGTGGTTATTCCTTATTTGGGCTATGCAAGACAAGATAGAGAGTTTCTTCCAGGAGAAATTGTAACAATGAAGGTACTCGGACAACTATTCAAAGGATCAGGTGCTTCTAAAATAATAGTCATTGATATCCATAGTAAAATTGGACTAAAACACTTTAAAATCAAGACTGAAAATATTTCTGCAATTTCTGATCTGGCCAAATATTTCAAAAAGTTTAACCTAAAAAATCCCCTAATTATTTCCCCCGATCAAGGAGGGAAAGAAAGAGCCAAAGAATTTGCTAATAAATTTAAATCAGAATATATCGCACTGGTGAAGAAACGAGATCGAAAAACTGGTAAAGTTGAAATTAAAACGGAGGGTCTAGATAAAGTAATAGGCAGAGATGTGATTTTGGTAGATGATATGATTAGTACTGGGGGAAGTATAATCAAAGCCACTAAATTTCTTAAGAAACAAAAATGTAAACAAGTGTTTGTGGCTTGTACACATGCATTACTAGTAGATGATGCAGAAAATAAAATAAGAAAAGCTGGAGTTAAAAAAATTGTTAGCACTAATTCAATACCAGGAAAAACATCTATTGTTGATATTTCAAGTACAATTGCAAAGGCAATAAAATAATGCCAGAGAGTTTTTTTATTTTATCTAAAGACCATTTAGAAATTGCTAAAGATGAAATAATTGCAATTGCAAAAACTTATGATCGATTTGCTAAATCAAAATCATTTTCAAATTTAATAATAATACAATCAAAAATAAATTGGGAAGAAATTGCAAGGCGTGCAACTTTTGTAAAAACATCTGGTCAGATCTTACGTAAAATGTCTGGTTTATTTTTAGGAGAAGATAATTTTGAAGTTTTAAAAAATGCAAAAACTTTTGCATGTAGAATTGAAAATTTATCTTCAAAGAAATTTGAAATTAAAGAATTAGAAAGCTCAATGGGAGATATGATCTCCAAGTTATCTCAGGCTGAAGTAAATTTACAAAATCCTGATATAATTATTTATTTAATTTTTACAAATCAAGAAAATTTTTTTGGTTTTTCAAGACCGATTAAAATTACCCAAAGACCTAAAAAAGTGCGCAAACATCCACATGAATTGGATTGGAAATTAGCAAGGGTAATGATAAATTTGATTGGGTTAAAAGAAGGAGAAACCGTTTGTGATCCGTTCTGTGGGACTGGAACCACACTTTTGGAGGCTGAATCGATGGGAATAAAGGCAATTGGAGTGGATTTTGATAAAAAAATGTATGAAATTTCAAAGGAAAATTTAGAAGCAAATGGATTTAGCTCAAAAATGATCAATGCAGATTTTAGTGAATTTACAAATATGCAAGATAAATTTGATGGAATTGTCACAGATCTTCCTTATGGAACTGCATCAAAAGCTTCAGAGGATCCAAAAGAATTAATTAAAAAATTTGTATCCAAGCTTCCTAGACGTAAAAAGATTGCAATAATGTGTAAAAAGGGATTTGAAAAAGAATTGAATATGAATCCATCAAAAACTTATGATATCTATAGGCATAAAAGCTTGACAAGGACAATTTTGATAAAATGAAACTTGTTTTTTTGGGAACATCTGCAGCACAACCTACAGAGAATAGAGGATTATCATGTATTTGTCTTGAAAGGGAGGGGGAAATTTTGATGTTTGACGCTGGAGAATCAGCTCAAATTTCTTTTCTTAAATCTGGATTGGGTTGGAATAAGAAAATGAAAATTTTTGTTACACATCTTCATGGTGATCATTGTATAGGAATTTTAGGACTTCTTCAGACAATGACCATGCAACATAGAACAGAATCTTTGGAAATTTATGGACCAAAAGGGGTAGATGAGTTTATTGCTGCAAATATCAATACGCTAAATTTTGGACTATCATTTCCAATAATGATTTCAATAGTAGATGAAGGAAAAGTTTTAGATTCCAAATTTTACTCAATTTATGCATGCAGAGCTAGTCATTCTGTTCCTGCGTTTTCTTATCGTTTTGATGAAAAAGATAAACCAGGTAGATTTAATCTCGAGAAAGCAAGGGCATTAGGAATTCCTGAGGGGAATCTTTGGAATAAATTACAAAATGGCGAGCAGATCCAAATTGGCGAGAGGGTAATTATGTCAGATCAAGTGCTAGGTGAAAAGCGACCTGGGAAAAAAATTGGAATATCAGGAGATACAATGCCTACTCGTGAATTGGAGAAGTTTTTTGAGAATTGTGATTACCTTGTTTTTGACTCAACATTTTTAGATGAATTAAAGGACAGAGCCAAAGAAACATGTCATTCTACTGCAAAAGAGGCAGCAACATTAGGAGTAAATGCTAGAGTAAAAAATCTAATTTTAACTCATTTTTCTGCAAGATACAAAGATGAAACTCTTCATTTACAAGAAGCAATGCAGATTCATGATTCTGTAATTGCAGCAAGAGATCTTTTAGAAGTTGAAATCAAATAATATGTTTGAACAAATTGATGAGTATCTAAGAAAAGCTAAAAAAATTGTTATCGTAACTGGTGCAGGAATTTCGCAAGAAAGTGGAATTCCTACCTTTAGAGGCAAGGATGGATGGTGGAGAAATTACGATGCAATGAAATTAGCTACTATTGATGCATTTTATGAAAACCCAAAATTGGTTTGGGAGTGGTATAACGAACGAAGGCAAAATATTTTTGCCGCAGAACCTAATTTAGGACATAAAGCAATTGTGGAATTGGAAAATTATTTAGAAGTGGTTGTTCTTACACAAAACATTGATGGACTTCATCAAAGAGCTGGTAGTTCAAAAGTTTTAGAACTACATGGAAGTATTGTTAAAATCAAATGTACAGCATGTGATTACATGGATGAAATTACTTCAAATTTTTTGGAATTTCCACCAGTATGTAAATGTGGTAATATTCTTAGACCAGATGTAGTATGGTTTGGTGAGAGT
>JAOTVS010000094.1 GCA_029863275.1 Candidatus Nitrosopumilus sp. | reverse complement strand
AACTAATAATATAATTTGTTGTAATGGGTGCGATGCTATAAATTATAAATTTGATTTAATTATTTGCAATCTACCGTATCTTGCTACTGATGAAATCTTGGATATTGCCACTGATGGAGGTAAGGAAGGGTTTGAAATTCCTAAAAAAATCCTTGACTCAGTTTATGACAAAATCAAATCAAAGGGTAAATTTGTCTTTGTTACCTCTTCTCTATCAAATGTCCGAAAATTGATAGATTACACACAAGAATTAGGTTTAACATCACAAATCATTGCAAAAAAGAAATTGTTTTTTGAAGAATTAATTCTAATAGAATCCACAAAAAAATAACTATTTTTTTAAATTATTTTTTGCATATGCAATAATGGCATCAGTCATTTGTGATGTAGATGCACTTCCTCCAATATCCCATGTTACTGTTTTTCCTTCGTTTATTACCTGCTCGGTTGCAGCAAATATTGCATCACGAATCTCTGTTTCTCCTAGATATTCAACCATCCAAGCACCTGAGAGAATGGTTGCAGTAGGATTGACTTTATTTTGTCCTGCAAATTGGGGTGCACTTCCATGTGCTGCTTCAAACATTGCAAAATTATCTCCCATGTTTGCAGAATATATCAAACCAATTGAACCTACAAGTCCTGAGGCCAACTCTGAAATTATATCCATAAACAAATTGGTACTAACTAAAACTGAGCCATTGAATTGTTCTGGTGCTACAACCATTTGTTGGGCCATGTTATCGATATAAATTTCTGATAACTGTATGTTGGTATTTACAATTGATTTTTGAACCTCGTCCCAAAAAATTCCATCTGTCTCCTTTAGAATATTTCTCTTTGTAATTGCCACCATTTTTTTCAAATCATATTTTTTTGCCCAATTCACCGCAGAATTCATAAATCTTTTAGATCCTTGTCTTGTTATTTTTCTAATTGCAATAGCTGCATCATCTGTAATTTTTACTTCTATTCCAGTATAGAGTCCTTCAGTAGCTTCTCTAAAACACACACAATCTAATTTCCGGTTTGGAGTTAATCTTTCATAGGTTTTTGTTGGTCTAATATTTGAATACAGTTCAAATTTCTGACGTAGAGTAACTGCTACACTTCTTGGAGCATTAGGAACTGGAATAGTTGTAGTAGGACCTTTAAAACAAGCATCAGAATCTTCTAAACTGGTAAAGGTGTCATCTGGAATGTATGATTTATCCTTCCTTCCATTTTTATCCCATTGTTCTGATCCTGCTTCACATAGTATAATCTCTGATTGTGAATTACATTCTTTTAAAACTCTCAGCATCGAGTCGACAACCTCGGGGCCAATCCCATCCCCTCTCATTACTGCAGCCTTTTTGCTCAAAACTGCCAAAATTTGAGTTGGTTATTATTTAATTCTACCTTGGATTTTAAATTTAATTCATAAAATTACTAGTGTTAGTTTATTAAATATGAAATTGCAAATAATTAAAATGATAATTGTTCAGATTTCTGATTTACATGTAGGTTCTCAATTTTTGCAAGATAAATTTGACATTCTAGTAGATGAAATCAATCATCTTCAACCAGATGTCATTGTAATAACAGGAGATCTAACAAATGAAGGTTTGATGAAAGAATATGAAAAATGCAAAACATTATTATCGAAATTCAATACAAAAAAAATTATCTCAATTAGTGGAAATCATGATTACAGAAATACCGGATACTTACTTTTCAAAAAATTCTTTCCTTTTGAATCTGTAAATGAACTAGATGGTGATACAGTTTTAGTTACCCTTGGAACTGCAAGGCCTGATAGAAATGAAGGTGAAGTTGGATACAGACAAAACCTTTGGCTTGAGAGAACTATGAAAAAATACAAGGACAAGGTAAAGATTTTAGCTATGCATCACCATCTGATTCCCATTCCAGATACTGGGTCTGATCAGCTAACTGTGGTTGATGCTGGGGATGTATTAAGAACAATACTTGATACTGGTGTTGATCTTGTTTTATGTGGTCATAAACACAGGCCATGGGTGTGGAATTTTGGAAAACTAATGGTGGTAAATGCAGGAGCTGCAACTTCTGAGCGAGTAAGAGGCCTGTTTGAAAATACCTATAACATTATCACTGTTTCAGATAAACAAGTTACAGTAGATCTAAAAACTGTGGGTGGAAAACGAACACCTATTGATGATATTGTGAATAATTACAGCCAATTTGGTGATGATTGAATTCTCCATTGTAAAGCAAATCAAGGCTAATTTCCAAGTTATGGAACAGAAAGTCTAGGTCTTATCCACATAAAACTATTAATACAATTTTTTTAATAAAAATCAATGACTTTTAATAAAACTCAAAAACTGCTCGCAGGAGCTTTAGCATTTGCTCTTGTTGCAGGTTTGACTAGTCCAGCATTTGCGCAGACTCCAGGTCTTGCAGTAGACACAGTAGATGCTGACAACTACAATCCAGTGGCCGCATCAGTTGCAGTTGGTTTTGATGTTCCAATCCCCATGGTATGTAATGATATCTTTGTAAACTGTGAAGTGGTTGATGGAGATGAATTCCTTGAATTTGATTGTGGCGCAGGATCTTGTTGGATGACTGTTGAAGATCAATTCTTAGTTGGAGATTTCTTTGAAGTTTTTGATGGTGGAAAAAGTTTAGGTCTAACTCCTGAGGTAGAAGTATTTGGCGATACATACAGTGTAGCTGATTTCTGTTTTAGTTCTGGAGAACATGTTGCAACAATCCAAGACCAAACAGATGCTGCAGGAATACCAGCCGGATTTCAAGTAACTATAACGCTACATGAAACCGACGATTGTCCTAAACCAGTAGCAGGCGAACTTCTATCACTTGATTCATCAGCACTAGTAATTGGTGGATTAGCATCAAGTGCAGTGTGGATAATTCCAACAATTGCAGGAATTGCAGGTGCTGGAGTATATCTAGTAAAACTTAGAACAAACAGAGATTAATTCTCTATTCTTTTTATTTTCAAAAACTACCTTCTACATTCTAAAAATAAATTGTCTTTCCAGTTAGGTTTACTCTATCTCGCAAAAATGCTCCAATAAGGCAAAATAGATCATAATCGACTAGAATTTTCCAAAATAATGCCAAACAAAGTTTGACTTATTTACAGATCAATTCAAGACCTCTTTGTGCGGGGATCGC
>JAOTVS010000034.1 GCA_029863275.1 Candidatus Nitrosopumilus sp. | reverse complement strand
ATTCAAGAATTTATGTGTAAAAATAAAATCTATAGAAGAATCACCAAAAGGCAAATTTGTGATAGAACCCTTTTTAAAATCAAATTTAGGATTTTTCTTCTTTGCCATATCCAAAGCCAAATCATTCAAATCGATTCCATGAACATCAAGGGTTTCTGGAAATAATCTCAAATCTATACCAGTCCCACATCCAATCTCCAATACACTTTGACATCGTAAGGAAATTGCCAAATCTCGGATAAATTTTGCAAACTCTTCGTTATACCTTGATTCGTTTTCTCTGGCATAATTATCCCAAAATTCTTTGTCATAACTCATGTAATAATTCCTAAACTCCCGTATTTGTTATTTGGTCTAATGCTTACACTTGCACGAAATCATTTCTGTATCAAATGTGCAATCATGAGGACCATCTGACTTACCATCCACTGGAATCTTTTTCATACAATCATCATGTCTTCCTTTTCTACAAAACCAACAAATCTCCTCAGTATTCCCCGTTGAACAAGATTCCATGGTTACTATAATAAAATTCTCGGTAAAAAGCTTCACGATTAGATAAAAGTCAACCAAGGAAGAAATCTTTCATCTTTGCCCATGACTACCTCGGTAAAGGATTTTTGTAAGGCTTTTGTAATCTTACCCATACTACCTTGGCCTATCTTTACTTTATCGATTTGAGTTACAGATTTTACTTCAGCTGCAGTTCCAGTCATAAAGATCTCATCAGCATTATACAGATCATCTCTATCTAGATCCCTTTCAATTACAAATCCTCCATTTTGTTCAATTATCTGGATTACACTATCTCTTGTAATTCCTTCTAATCCCCCTGCAGATAATGGCGGAGTTTGAATCACATTATCTTTAATAATAAAAATATTTTCTGCACTTCCTTCTGCAACTTTTCCATGAATGTTTAACATTATTGCCTCATCATATCCATTATCAAGGGCCTCTACTCTTGCCAGTGCTGCATTTGCATAATTTGATGCAGCTTTTGCCTGCATAGGTTGAGAACGTGAATCTATTTTGATCCAACTTGAAACTTTACATTTGGAACCTGAAAACTTTCCTGCTTTGGATTCCCCCATTGCCCACTCCCAACAAGCAATTGATACGTCTACTTTATTTTCAGTAGGAGTCAAACCCATTGCGCCATATCCATAATATGCAAGTGGTCTGATGTAACACTCTTTTAATCCGCTAACTTTGACTGTTTTTAAAATAGCATTAGAAATTTCTTTTTTTGAAAATTGCATTTTCATTGAATATAGTTTGGCGGATTTGAAAAATCTATCAACATGTTCTTCTAGTCGAAATACTGCAGAACCTTTTGGAGTATTATAACATCTGATACCCTCAAAAACTGAGGTTGAATAATGTAATGCGTGAGTTAAAACATGAACCTTGGCATCTTTGAAGGGTACTAATTTCCCATTCATCCAGATTTTACCCGTTTCTTTCATAGGAGAGAGAAAATAATGTGCTAATTTAAAGAATTATTTTTTTATCCAATTACTAGGTAGAAACTAGATATTATGTAAAGGAAATTTTGTAGTATGAATTGGATATTTGGTTTTTTAGGGATTGCATTACTTGTCATCGGATTGATTGGACAAGCCTTTGAGATGAGAAAAATTAGACTTTCTTCCCTTGATGAAGAATTAGCCTCAGCAAATATTTTTGGTAATAGAAAAAATTTCAAATGGTATGCCATAATTGCCGCAGGGATTATTTTTTGGTTTATTGCTGAGCGTATTTAATGAAACTATATAGATCAACTCTAAATACTAGTGATTTGTAGTGTAATTGTTGCGTGTTGTAGGTAACGCCGGACTAAGTCTAGATAACGGTCCAAGAACAAACCTATGTTGGCACTACTGGTGAAAACCCGTGGGCCACTTTTACTTAATTAAATAAAATTAATCTTTGATGTTTCAGCGTGAACTGTACTGATTGCTTTTCCAATGTTGTCCTCAGAATCTTCAACCACAATAATAATTCGAGAAGTCTCTTCTTGAGCATCCATATTTAGAATGTTTAAACCTGCGTCTCCAATCTTTGCACTGGTTCTTGATGCTACTTGTTGAACTCTCCACATTTCATCTCCAATTAATGTAATAACTCCCCTATTGAAGGTAATTGTTGCAAGGGGATCAAAGGCCAAAAAATATTTCTCATTTCGTTTTACATAATCTGCATCTAAAAACAACATTCTTGAGAATTCAGTTCCATCTTTTGTAAATGGGGATAAAATAATATATTCACTATATCGTTTGTCTTTCTCAAGGGATGTTAGCAGCTTTTGGATACAGCTTGTTTCTATTCGAAATATTGCGCAATTTTTCTTTCCTGTAACAATTTTAATTGGATGTTCATTTTTTTTATCAGTATTTCGTTTTATGGTCGTTATTTTTGTTGGATCTGTCATGTTTGTAACAATTATTGGAATATCAACTCCGTTTTCTAAAATTTCTTTTATTGCAATAGGATCTAAAATTTTCATTCCAAACATTCCAGCTAATCTTGCTTCATTATAGGATAATTGATCAACTTCGCTTAGCCCAGTTTGAACAATTTTGGGATCAGCTGACACTACAGCACTATCTTTTTCAAAATCAACTTTGGTTTCATATTTTTTATGAAACAGTATTCCCAGATCAGCTGCTGTCCTATCGGACCCACCTCTCTCATATGTGGTAGTAATTCCATCTATTGTTTTTCCAATAAAGCCACCAATAGTAACCACATCATTTTCCTCAACTAGTTTTTCAATATGGCCCATTCTATTTCTTGATTCTGAGGCCAGAAAATTAGTAGACTCTATGTTTTTATCAGTAATTATTGGCCAATGCTCATAACTTACCGAATCAGAGGTAATTCCATTACTTCTTAACACGAAATTCATTACATGTGACATTAAAATTTCGCCTGAAAATCCAAGTGCCTTTGAGCGAATTTCATTGGCAAATTTCCTTTTCTGAGAGGCCTCATCAAGTGCCTTTTGAGATTTTTCCAGACATGAATTTATAATTTTAATACAACTTTCTTTATTCTCAGAACCGACGAATTCTAAAATTTTCTGATAGGTTGATTTGACTATATTTAATGAAAAATCTACTCCATTTTCTGCATTTTTTCCTTGTTCTAACACTATATCAGTCAAAGACCTATTCTGACCCTCATAAATTGTGAGAGGAGCAGAGAAAACTGCAATAACCTTGGAGTCTTTTTTTAAATTTTTTATTCGCTCAATTATTGTTGGGATTGATTTCCCATCTGGACCAATTGCACTACCACCAAACTTGGCTACAACTAATTCTGTCATGGTACAGTTTCAAAGCAAAATTGCCATCTATTAATGGTTTGATTGAATTCAATTATGGGAGCAAATCTTTGATAATTTTGGCTGCATTTTGAGCGCCGTTACTTTTTACAGGATTTCTTTTTTCTTTGAGTTTCTCTAAAATCAGTTCTTCAATTCTGTCTATATCTTCAAAAACAAATCCTCTCTCTCGGGCATTGTCCTCTTGCTCAAAATGTCCCTTTATCGGGATAAAAATTGAAGGGGTCCCATACTCTCTTGCCTCATCCATTGTAGATTTTCCTGCAAGAGAAACCAATACGTCTGCTGCGTAAATTACCTCATGCAGATTATTTACAAATCCTAAATTTCTTATTTTATCAAATTTTTTATTTAAAGATGGTCCTGATACAATAACTATTTCATACGGTGTTAGCTTTGGCAAAATTTCTAAAATCTTGTCAATTAAAAACTCTCCAGCATCTGTCCCGCCAATTGATACTACAATAGTTTTTTTATCAAAAGAAAATTTTTCTCGAAGTTCATCCCTTGAATGTCTTGTAGTTCTTACTATTGGCCCTACTCGTAAAATATTGTTCTCATTATTACCCTCTTCTGGAAGAATCACTACATTACAATTTTTAATTATCTCCTTCATTGATTTGTTCATCTTTTTTTCAATTATTGATGCAAATCCTTTCGTAAATCTAGTTTCTAATATATCCGTAATTAGTACAGTTGGGATTTTTTTATTTTGAGCCACTGCAAGTGAAGCAAAGTCTTCATCGCTTACAACAAGATTTGGTTTATCACAATCAATAATTTTTTCTGATATTTTTTTACAATCTTTATAATATTGATAATAATTCCAAAGCCATCTGGCTGAATTCTTTAGAGAACCATTCTCTACAATAAATTGTGGAGGTCTGTATAAATTTTCTACCTTAAAATCTAAATTATTTAAAATTTTAGCCGCACCATTTCCAGAAACAAAATTTGTGGTAATTCCTTCAAAATGATTTGCAATTGAAATATCTCGTGTTACATGACCTAACCCAATTGGGCTAGAAAAAAAATCCATATCCATCATAATGATGTTAATTTTTGATTGACTTTTTAGATTTGGGATTGTCTCAAAGTTTAAATGGTTTTTACAAAGGTAGGTGACTGGGCTCATAGTCCAGGTCGGTTATGACGTCGCCCTTACACGGCGAAGATCCGGGGTTCAAATCCCCGTGGGCCCATCTACTTTAGGGGTTCTTATTCTTGAAACACATAAGAGAAAATCATGCCTAGTAAGCCTGAGACTACTTAGAAAGATAGATCAATTGCCAAAACAAAAGTTGTAGGAATTAAGGTTGCTGGGATTTATCAAGTAAAGTTTAGAAGAAACTTGAAAAGATTCTAAAGTTTGAAATTTTTTTTGGAATTTTAAATATCCTACATTTTTCTTATATGTGATTATCTTTTCGAAAATCTTTTGCGCTAATTTTTAATTTCATTCTTGAATCATCTTCACCAACAATCCAATTACGCTTTTTGCACTCAACACAAAATAAGTTCAATTCTGGTTGATTCTTTGAGCAATATTTACAAATTTTATTCCCTACATGCAATTTTTGAGAATTATATAGATTTTGTAATCCTTCTTTTAATTTAATATTTGGCAAATAACCCAATTCTTTTTGAGCTGATAAAATTGATGCTTTACTATGAGGTATGTCTCCATCTCTGGGTGATTTATGTCTAATCGTAAGGTTTTTTCCTGAAATTGAAATCATGAGTTTTGCAAGATCATTAATCGATGTGGATTTTCCACTTGCAATATTGTAAAAATTACCTTTCTTTCCATTAATATTTTTCATTCCAAGTTGGATAGCATTTACCACATCCTCAACAGCAACCAAGTCTCTGCTGTTCATACCATCTCCAAAAATATCTAATGTGCTATTATCTAGTATTTTTTCCATAAATTTTGTAATTACTCCTGCATAAGCTGATGATTGACCTTCTCCGTAGATATTGAAAAATCTTAAGGAAATACAATTTAGGTTGTAACAATTTGAAAATGCTTGCAGATAATGTTCCATTGCTAGCTTACTTGCCCCATAAGGAGAAATTGGATTTGTTGGTGAATTTTCTTCAATTGGTAAAATTTTTGCATCACCATAAACTGCAGCAGTGGAAGCCGCAACAATACTTTCTACTCTATTCTCCACACACGCTCGAAGTAGATTGATAGTCCCAGTTACGTTAACATCATGGATTACTTCGGGCATTCTTAAAGATTCTTCTACATCAATTTTTGCAGCTAAATGAATAACAACATCATGACCTGAAATTGAATTTAATAGAGAATAAAAATTTCTAATGTCTCCTTTTACAACTATAACACCACACTTGACAAGGTCTTTAATTCCCTCTTCAGAACTATTTGAAAAATTATCAAAAATGGTTACTGTGTGATTATTAGATAATAACGATTTAATTAAATGACGTCCAATAAAACCTGCACCACCAGTTACAAAAATTTTCAATTTATCACGACCTTATCCATTTTCTATTCTAATCCATAGGTTGGGTGAGTACTTGAGGAATTGAGTGTAGTATGTCAAAAGATTGGGAAAGATCAACATACCTGTTAATGACCAGAATATTTATCGCAATTATTAGGACAAATACTAATCCCAATACTACTGGAAGAATTATTCCAGAATTTGACCTAAGAACTTGTTTATCTCTTTTTAATATAACGCCCACTAACAATAGTATGGCATAGAAGAGTCCTCCTACTCCCCCTGTTGGTGATGAACCTGCAGACATTTTCTAATGCCCCTTCTCGTATTTCGTGAGAGTTTTATGTAAAAGATATTCTTTAATTGCAGCCTTGTACAAATGATACCCATTTACCCAACGAAGTAGGTAAAATGATGGAAGTGATGAAAGGACTTTACGTAGTTGTTTTAATTTCCATCCCTTCCACATTACTGGAACAGATATGAATGCAAAGTCTGATGAAATGCCATAAATTAAAAGCCATGGATCTCCTAAAAGAATCGCAACTGCCGGACCGACCACAAAGGCAATAGCACCTCCAATAAATACATCGGCAATAGCTGCAATTACTACTTCTCTTAAGGTAGGTATTTTTTTTATTTTTGGCCAATGAAGTTTTAAATTTTGAAATAAACCATGTGACCAACGTGTTAGTTGCTTTCCCATCATTTTGAGAGTGTCAGGCTCTATAGGATAACAATAATTATCCGGATTAAACCTAATCTTTTTCCCTTGTTCGTAAAATGTCCAAGTAAGATCCATATCTTCAGCCATTGTTCTTGTTGACCAACAACCTGCATTTCTTAGATCATCAGTTTTGTAGATCGAAAAACATCCCGATGAAATTAGAGGTTTGCCATACCAATCTTGAATTCGTTTGTAAAACGTAAAAGCAAAAATATATTCAATATAACGACCTCGTTCCATAATTGTTTTAACTTTTTTTGGTATCACAAAAGTGCATGAAGCAGATGCATCAGGATTATCTTCCATGAATTTTATCATTTTTTCTATTGCGTTTTCATCAAGACTAGTATCTGCATCTACTGCAATTGTATATTTACTTGTAACAGATGGCATTGCAAAATTTTGAGCACCTGCTTTTGAGCCGGTATTTTTTGGAGGTCGTACTACATCTACGCCTTTGTATGATCTTGCAATTTCACCTGTTTTATCTGAAGAAAAATCATCAATTACAATTATTTTTTCAGGAATCCAAGTTTGACTTGTTAGACTATCTAGTGTTTGAGCGATAGTGGTTTCTTCATTATAGGCTGGAATCAATATGGCAACAGGAGCAAATTTACTTCTTTCAGAATTCTCGTTAATACTTCTTAGCATTTTATATCTCTCCTAGTTTTATTAAATGATAATTTTTGAACAGATTCAAACGATAGTTCCAATATTTCATTCGATCCAATTCTTACATTGTACATTATAGTTTTTACGATAAATTTGTAATAATAATAAACGTTTTGGACTTTTTTGACTAAATATTTATATTTATTTTGATCGCATTTTAAGCAGATTTTTTATTTTTTAATTATTATTTTGCAAAAATAAGGGAAATTCACTTCATTTTCTAAAAATCCCATTTCCTGTTAAAATCTGGATTGGTAAGACTTTTGAGGTCTGAAAAGAGATGAATACTATTTTTACCGACAGTCGATAATTTCGTTAACACTTCTATGAACCCCTAAAACCAACAGGTTCAAATCCCCGTGGACCCATTTTTGTTCCTAACTTGGTCTGAGTCGTGCCAGATTTAAGTCTGAATTTGAAATTAAAATGCAGTGAAATTTATTGGACTCGGTTTTGTGCCCAAAAACGGTTCAAGTCATACCAGATTTGAATCTGAGAAGAAATAATTAACAAATAAAAAATAACCACTACCTCACAAGTTAGTACATATTTTAAAATTAATTGTAATTATTAACCTATGTGTATGACGAAGATACAACACAACTGCTTAACTGTTCTAAATTTTTTTTATTTTTATGATTTCCTTAAAAGCAAATTTGGTATTTTTTGTTCTAATCTCTAGTTTATTGTTTTTTCCCTCATACTCCTTTGCACAAAGCAATGAAGATGAAAATCCCTTTTCCTCATTTTTTGAAATATTATCGCAAATCTTCTCTTTCGAAGATAAAGCATCAAATTCCAATAATGAGTTTAGAGAAACTGCTACAATTCAAACTAGTAGTAATTCTTCCATTGATCCTGAAGAAAATATTATTCCAACCGCTAATGCTGGTCCAGATCAAACAGTATTAGAATTTGCAACCGTAATACTTGATGGTTCTAGCAGCACAGATACTGATGGAGAAATAATATCATTTGAATGGTCTCAAAGAGAGGGTCCACTAGTAACTTTGTCTTCATCAACTAGTATTGATCCAACCTTTACCGCGCCTTCTGTAAACACAATTACTCAATTAATTTTTTATCTAAAAGTTACTGATAATGATGGTGATATGGATAATGATCAAGTAGAAGTAACTGTACACAACACCAAGGAAGAGGAAAGTGAAAAGGACGATGATGATAACACATTACCATTGCCACCATTAGTAGTAGATCCAGCAATTTTAGATAATAATGATAACATTAATAACAATGATGAAAACAATGACAAAGATCATGATGATAACAACAAAGAACATAAAGTAGATATCTGCCATAGACCTCCAGGAAATCCAAATAATGCCCATACAATTAGTATTGGACAATCAGCAGTTATTGCACATTTAGGACATGGAGATAAATTAGGTGAATGTGATGACAATGATCCTAACAAGGAAAGTGAAAACAGAAATGGAAAATCTGACAACGAAAAGAAGAATGACAAAAAAGACAAATCTGAAAAGGAAAATTCAGATGTAAATAACTCAGAAAAGAAAAAGAAAGACAAGGAAAAAAAAGACAAAGATGATGACCATGAAGAAGAAACTGACGATAAAAAAGGTAATTCTGGCAAAGGAAATTCAGATATAGAAAATCCAGGTAAAGGAAACAAAGACAAGAACAAAGATGATTAATTTTCTAAAATTCTAACGAAAATTAATTAATTCATACGAGAAAAGGTAAAGACTCAAAATTCGAAATTTTGTTGAAAAATTTTCATGCCTATCTGCATCCATTTTTAAACCCAAAACAGTAGCTGAATCCCCGTGGGCCCATTTTTGTCCTCAAAAATGATTCAAGTTATGCCAGATTTTAACCTGAATTGTTTAATTTATTTTTAATTCTAGTTTAGGAACCAAATCAAAAGTTTGATTCCACTTATTGGAGTTTGGATGTAGTTTGGCTATTTACACACAAAATATAACTATGAAGATTACGATTTAGCTTTATTTGAAATTATTATGAGTTTCATCATTCATATTTGTTTTTTATTCTAAACTTCTAGAATACATTTTTGTTCTAAAAAAAGAAACTATTTTCAATTCTTAGAACAAGAACAGAGAAACAACCTACAGCATATTAGGGAAAATAATTTAGTTTTCTTTAATGAGAAATGCAATACCAATAACTTCATTGACTGCATTTTTTGTTTTGGGAATTTTCTCAATAATAGAATTTGATAATATTTACGCAGAGGGAAATGATTACAAAATGGCTGAAAATGTTCAAGCAAACTTTACTTTTACCTTTAGAGATGGAGTAGAGGTTTATCAATTTCCAGTCTTCAAAATGACTTCAGATTTTGTTTCAAATGGTGGTACAACCTTTGAGATTGAAGGTATAATTGGAGATTCCCCTTATCTACACAAAGCATTGGATGATGCATACAAGTATCGTGTGATGACTTCTACTGGAGCAAGTAGTTTTGAGTTTGATTTTAGATTCTTTGATGTTAAAGTAGATTTGACTCGTGAAGATCAAACAATAAGAACTCTAAACTACAAAAACTGTGAAATTCTAAATTATGGGGCAGAAACTCTCAATTCAAATGATTATGAAAGCTACACTTCAGCTAAAAGTGGTTTTGTCGTAGTAGACAAGATTGAATTTAGATGTGGTGGGGTAGACGGCGAATCGCCAAAAACTACAACATTTCATAATACTGACTATGGTGAATCCTATACTTTTGTTGACAATGTTCGAACCTTTATCACCTTTGAGTTTGATTCTGGCATTGAAAAAATTGAATTTACAACTTTTGAATTAAATTCGGGATTTGAAGAATCAGCGGATAATGTGACTCCTAGTTTCAGTGTAGAAGGTGTAGTGGACTTCTATCCCCTTTTGTATAATGCAATTGATAATGCAAGAAAGGTTTCAGGAATTGGTTCAGCATATAACACTGATTTTGAGGCTCTAGTAGAGTTTTCTAATGGTGAGAAAATTCTAAGGTCACTAGAGTTTAGGGACTGCCGTGTATCAGGTGCAATAATTAATACCGAATCTGACAAGGAAGAAGGATTTACCGGAAAAAGTGGATTTGCAATTGTAAATGAAATTGACTTTAATTGTGCAGGTCTAAAACCAATAAACATAGGCTATGACCAACTTCGTAGCGATGCTCAAATACTAAAAACATCATTTATGGAAAATCAACAATCAAATGTTAATTTGAATATGGCAGGTGCCCCTCGAGTAATGACTACATTTACTTTCAATAATGGAATAGAAAAATTAGAATTCCCAATATTCAAACAAGGTGATGTTCTCTCAAAGGCTAATCCAACATTTGAGTTAGAAGGAATTGTAGGAGATTATCCATTATTGTACAAAAGAGTAGATGAAAATTTGAAAATCCAAAGTGTCTCAGGTGCAAATTCCATGACAGAGCTTTTTGATGTGGATGCGAATCTTGTCAATGGAGAGCTCGTAAGAGGATTCAATTATTCGAACTGCCGTGTCATTGACTACGATATTGGTTCTGCTATGAATAAAGAAGAAAATTACATTAAAGGACTGTTTGCTTTGGAAAATACTTTTGACTTTGAATGTCAGGGATATCATCCAAATAATCCAATGTATGATGCAATGTTTGACTCAAATTATGGATCAAACACTATCAGCTCCAGTGATCTTAAAAATACTGATGACTGGGGACCAGGATTCTATATCGAGAAATAACCTTTTTTTATTTTTTAATAAATTTACTCTTTCTTTTTTCTTTTCACGCCTACATGTGTCCAATTTTAATCAATGTTGTCGACTTTCTTCCCGTGAAACTGAGTTTTCATTTAAAGAAAAAACACGTGCTTCAAACAAGGAACAGCTCAAACTGATCTTTTCTGCGCAATTGTATTTATGCTAAAAATCGGTCTAAATTTATTGAAATTAAATTATTCAAATAAATTACTAGTGGGAACTTTGGTTTTAATTGTAATTTCAAGTTCCTTTGGTAATGCGTTTGCTAATAATGGAGTCCGAGATGAATTCACAACAGGACGATATAGTTTTGCAGATCCTAATGGTCAAGGAGCAAGAGAAACTGCCCCAACGGATGAAAGATATCGTCCTTACTCTTCTTCTGAAAACACTATAATTCAATCTCCTAATGTTTCAGCAGCTGGAGTAGAGGCTAGTTTACTCAATGGATGCAACTGTGTTGTCTTTAGACTAGATGATATTCAAGATTATTGGCTTAGCGATGTACAAGTGGCAGTAATGGACCAGTTTGTACAGAAAGATCAATTCCTTTCAGCAGGCCCAATTGTGGGTCTGTTTGGAGCTGATGCAACTGTTGTAGATAAGGTAATTGCAGGATATAATTCAGGATTATTTGAAATTTTTGCACATGGTTGGGATCATGTGGACTATACAACATTAACCTTGGCAACACAAACATCTACTTTGCAGGACTCGCAAAATAAATTACAATTACTTTTTGGTAGCCCCTCTAGTGTTTTTATTCCTCCATTTAACACATTTAATGCAAACACACTAACTGCACTTCAAGATACGGGATTTAACATAATCAGTTCTGCTGAATGGGCTGATTCATATCCATATTTTATTGCAGATGGTGCTAGTGATATCGTAGATTCTAACGGAATCTATCACTTACCTGAATCTATTGCATTTACTGATTGGATTGATGGTGTTCCTGTTCGAGTTCCAAACAGTCAGATTTTAGCAGCAATTGATTCTAGCATTTCAACAAAAGGATATGCAATAGTTACCTTACATTCTCAAGAATTTGCTCAAGTACAAGGCGGGACTCAAATAAATGTAGTTGATCAGACTTTGCTAAACGACTTAAATTCAATTATTGATGGAGTGATTGCAAAAAATTATCCAATACGAACATTTAGTCAAGTAGTTGAATTTAATCAATCCCTTCCAGATACCGAACCTCCAGTAATTGCTGCACATTCTGATGTAAATGCAGCAGCTACTAGCCCATCTGGTGCAACAGTATCATACACATCACCTACTACTACTGACAACGTAGATGCTCCAGGAGTGGCTACATGTTCTCCATTATCTGGCACAACATTTGCAATTGGCATCACCACAGTTACCTGTAATGCAACTGATGCTGCAGGAAATTCGGCTATTCCTACAACCTTTAATGTAATTGTCTCAGATATACCAGATACCGAACCTCCAGTAATTGCTGCACATTCTGATGTAAATGCAGCAGCTACTAGCCCATCTGGTGCAACAGTATCATACACATCACCTACTACTACTGACAACGTAGATGCTCCAGGAGTGGCTACATGTTCTCCATTATCTGGCACAACATTTGCAATTGGCATCACCACAGTTACCTGTAATGCAACTGATGCTGCAGGAAATTCGGCTATTCCTACAACCTTTAATGTAATTGTCTCAGATATACCAGATACTCAGAACCAAATTGCTGGATGGCGTTCATCGCAATATGGCGATTATCTCTCATCAGGGCATGACCAATCAGATCCTGACTATTGGATTAGTGTTGCACAGCAAATGACTGCCAAATTCCCTGGATTCACTCCAGGTGGAGTGCTTGTAATTGGTGAAATTGATGGCGCACCTGGAACTGCAACTTCAACCTTCTTGCCATTTCCAAAACCTGCTGGTACCTATCCAAATGTGAACTTTGGCACAACTGATACGATTGAGCCATTATTAGACGCATACGATTCTGCAGGACTCAAAGTATACTTGCAAGTCGAATCAGCGGATGCTGATATTCCAATGCTTATGAATTTGATAATGGACAGATACAAACATCACCCATCTGTAATTGGTTTTGGTGTAGATGCTGAATGGTATCATGAAGCACAATTCCCTGGTTGGGGACGACCACTTACTGATAGTGAGGTAAATGCTTGGGCTGCTCAAGTAAAGACATTTGATCCTGATTATGATTTATTGGTAAAGCACTGGGATGCATCCTATCTCTCAAATGCAAGACCAGACAATGTATTATTCTTGACTGACAGTGAGAAGATTGGTTCACTATCTGCTGCAACAAATGAATACATTGGATGGATTGACCACTTTGGAGATGCTCAAGTAGGATACCAAATTGGATATCCCTCTGACCAGTCATGGTGGGGTTCCTTAAATGATCCTGCCTCGGAAATAATGAATCCTGTAATTACTGCAAGACCTAATGCAAATATTGGTGCAATATTCTGGGTAGACTTTAGTGTACTTGCAGCATTTCCAGATACAGGAAACCCTACAATTACAATTAATGATGTTACACAAACAGAAGGAAATTCTGGAACATCCAATTTTGTATTTTCCGTAACACGTAGTACAAATACTCCTGCAATATCTGTACAATACCAAACTGCTGATAATACTGCAAGCTCACCTACTGATTACACTTCAATTTCATCTACCCTAAACTTTGCATCTGGTGGTCCATTAACTCAAACAATTACGGTATCTGTAAATGGCGATTCAACAGTAGAACAAAATGAGATATTTAATGTAAATTTATCAAATTGTGTTGGATGTACCCTTGTAGATAGCCAAGGAGTAGGAACAATAACAAATGATGATTCTCCCCCACCAGATACCGAACCTCCAGTAATTGCTGCACATTCTGATGTAAATGCAGCAGCTACTAGCCCATCTGGTGCAACAGTATCATACACATCACCTACTACTACTGACAACGTAGATGCTCCAGGAGTGG
>JAOTVS010000093.1 GCA_029863275.1 Candidatus Nitrosopumilus sp. | reverse complement strand
AAATACCAATAGCTACAAGTAACAATACAAAAGTAACATCGGCAAACACAAAATGCTCACTCATGCAGTTGCCCTCCTCACATTTTTAATCCTCAGATACCAAAATCCAAAAACCACCAAAACCAAAACAGATAGTGGTTCGATTACGTTTTCAGCTACCTCCTCAAAACCAAACACCTCCATGGTATGATAGATGGCATGAACAATCGCAAAAATCCCTACTAAAATCGTTAATTTTTTCAGATTTCCCTTCAAATGTAGGCTCAAATAGATAGGAATTACAGATGCAAAAAATATAGCAATGCTGTTTACAATATTAATTTCAATAATTTCACTCATCTGAATCCCTCAATGAAAAAAAGTTCTCAGCAGTAGTCTCAATTGGGTCTACATTTTTGCTTGATTCAACGGTTACCTCATTTTTTTTGTAGGATACATTTACTGACCTTATGGTGCTTCGAAAAAGGCTGTATTTTTTTCCTTCATCCGTAAACCCCATCTTTACGACCACAAGTAACTCATTGTCAATCATCCATTTAATTTTCCTATACGCAGTACTATGAGGAATATCAAATTTTTTTACTATATCAGTTCCTGAAACAAGATTATCCATTGATTCATTTAGGATGTCAAGCATTTCTTTGTCTGCCAAGGCAGTAAGAATTGCTTTTTTTAGTTTTTCACTTTTGATAATCATAATGTTTCTAAGATATGATTTGATTTTGTGATCATCATTTAAAATCTCTAGTTTGATTCTCATATTATAAAATGATAATTAGCTTGGTGATAAATTATAAGAAAAAGTTATTTTGTACTTGTTTTGTTTCGTGAAAAACAATTCTTAGTCTCACTATGTGGGATTAACCAGACAGCAAAACTTGACTCTCACGTTATGAGACTATTCACATGAGATTCTTCCTAGTGTTTTAAAGTAAAAAGTTTGAATGGAATTTCAATGTCTAAAACACTAAAGAAAAATCATTCTTTGCAAATTGCAGCAATTTGTACAATTGCTGTATTAGCATTTGGTACAAGCCAATTTGCTTTAGCAAAGGATGACTCTAGAATAAAACTTGAGGGGGAATTTAGTAATGTTGATGATGGCAAGGCTAAATTTGAATCTCGAGACAATGGTGACAGAAAAAAATTCAGTGTAGAGATTTCACCTGTTGAAGCCAATTCTGAATTTACTATCGCCGTAGGTGGAATAGAATATACAGCAACTTCAGATGTCTTTGGTTTGATTGATTTCAATCTTGATACCCAATGCGAAGACGATGGCTCTGATTGCTCCGATATTCCAGACTTAGAATCAGGCGATGCCGTCACTGTTACTGGAAATAACTTCCAAACAGAAGCAATCTTGAGTTAAGCCTAGTGCTTTCTCTTCTTTTTTATTCCTAAACTTGTCATGGAACCAAACTGAATTGATAATCCCTTCATTTGGAAACTTCAAGTTATTGTGATAGTCAAACTCAGAAATTTTCTAGTTCTTTTTCACATAAACAGTGGTTTTAGAAATCATTTTTGATTCATATTTTAGCATGTTCAGATTTTTAATTATTTAAGAATTATTGGATCATATGCAATTACAGAAATTGCATGTGACCCTACATCAATAGGCGAATCAAATGGATTGAAGAGTGCAATTCTGATATTATTATTGTCATTGATTCCCCATGCGCTTGTTATGACTAGATTTGAACCTGATATTCTATTAGAAGTTACAATAACCCTGTCTGTAGTTAAGATTAAAGTTCCTGTTCCTGGACAATCAACGATATCAATGGCTCCAGCATCGATACTAGGAGGATCAAGAGTACAACTTGTATAAACCAGTTTTGAGATACCCATTAATTCAGGTGCCCCAACAGCATTTGAAGCAATATCAGACGAATCAATACAATTTGTACAATTCAAATCCCCCACCACTTCAACATTTCCACCCAAAGTAATTGTAGGCAAAACTATTCCAGCATACGCCGTCCCAATACCGGCTATAAACACAATAGAAATAATTGTAATTAAACCAGTTCTAGAAAAGTGACTTGACAATTCATTTTTTTAATGAAAATCTTTTACTTAAATTTTATCAAAGTAAACTAGTATTTTGCATTAAATACCATGGTTATGTCAAAGTCTGAAGAAATCATTTTAGATCTTTAAACAAAGTCAACGGTTCTGAAATTTAGTTTAACTATTTAAACAGAAACAGTGGTTTTGAGTAGCGTTTAGGATTATCCATATGAATTAATAATTCATTCTGATGGTTGAAAGATCCAACGAAATTGTTTTTTCTCCAAGCTTTTTTGGTTCTGGAAATTTAATTCCAATGACTCCCAGTTGGATCAAAGATAATTTAAGGTTCATTTCAAGATTATTCAGATTTAGTATTTTTTTATTTTCCATTACTTGTATTTCAATATCTTGCATTATTCCGCTACAGTCAATTTGAAAAATTGTTTTTATTTTTAATGCCGTAAGATCATTTATTTTTTTAATAAATTGAGTAAACGGCTTTATTGGTTCCAAATCAAAATTAAAATTAAATTTAATGTCAGTTTCCTGATTATTTGTATTTATTCTAATTTCATCTATTAATTGACTTGCCAATTCCTGAGGAATATATGCCATTATTTTTTCCACAATTATGTTTAAGGCTTTTAAAACAAAATCTTCTTTACTTTTTCCTGCCTCATGATACCAGGAAGAGACGATTTTGACATCCTCAATTTCATTGATATTTGAATCTTCAAGAATTGATGTGATACTTGATTTTAATTCATCTTTGATGAGTTCAACCATTTGATATTCAATACCACTCATTTCTCTAGCCCTCCATTGATTTCTATTGAAATTTGAGATGATTTCCCAGGTTCTTGTTCAGGTTTAGGTTCTGATTGTTTATTTGATTCAAAGCGAGTGGGTGGTTCACGAGGGAAGAGGGACGCTATGATTAGCGGAGGGATAGTGCAGCCAAAAATAATCATTATTTTAAAATAATCAGGAAAAGGATCGGAATCAACACAAGTGTCATCTTTTATTACTTTAGGTGGATCACATGGTTTGCATTCGTTAGGGTCTGTCTTAGGATCACATGGTTTGCATTCGTTAGGGTCTGTCTTAGGATCACATGGTTTGCATTCGTTAGGGTCTGTCTTAGGATCACATGGTTTGCATT